>JAZNZQ010000235.1:0-4509 GCA_045595035.1 Eubacteriales bacterium
GCCCCCGAGACAACAGCAGCTCCCGAGACAACAAAGGCACCCGAGACAACAAAGGCACCCGAGACAACAAAGGCACCCGAGACAACAAAGGCGCCCGAAACAACAGCAGCTCCTGCTCCCGCAGAGGGAGGATGCGGCGGCTTCGTTGGCGGCTCGATCGTAGTAGCTTGCGCTATCCTCGGTTCCGCTTGGGTCTCCAAGAGAAGATAAGATAATAAAAGAATAATATAAGGGGGCACCTTTTCATGAGAAAAGAGTAGAGGCATTTTGTGAAATAAATGTTATTCGGCTTCTTGCCCCTACGCGCCTTCTGCTCGAAGTCTGAACGACTTCGGTTTTATAAATAAAACATCGCAGAACGCCAAGACGCTCTATAACTTAATCTCCTTTAACCCCCTCGGGGAGCTTTTGAATCATTATACAGCAAAAATAAGCGGCTCGGACAGACGTAAAGTTTGTTCGAACCGCTTGTTTTATTCGAAAAAGAGCCGGAAGTTGGAATTTCTTAAAAGAGAGTGACTGTCTTCGAAGATGTAAGCCCAGCTGTCCTTGTAGCCACCCGGGGCGGCGACTGCATCCGAGCGCATCAATTCGATAAAGTCCTGCGGACGCTCGGCAAAACGCTCGACAAATTCGTGCGAGAAGCGTACCTTTTCACACGAATCAAGCCCCCCGCGCACACCGTGGAGCACGTGCTCTATGTTGACCGAAAAATAGTATATCGAATAGGGAATGCCGAAGATATAGTTCTCCTCGGAGAGCCGTCTTGCCGACTCACTTTTTAGCTCGTTGCGCCTTATTATCGCCTCGGGTGTCGGGGTCTTTACGTGGTCGTCGAAGTATTCGAGCTTTTTTATGTTCGAGTATCTCACGCGAGACGGATCGATGAATGCTCCGTCGGTGTCGATAAGCTGTACGATCCGCAGAATGTCACTTTTTTTGAAGTGAGTGCGCGAGAGAAAGGACTTTATCTGTCTGTTTATAAGGGGTATGGTGTTGTACGCCGCCGTGACGTCGCCCTGTACGATGTGAAATCTTACCTCTCTGTCATCGATGAGCCGCGAGAGGATGAGACCGAGCGAATTCTTGTCGGAAAAGCCCTCAACAAGAAAGAGTATCACCTTTTTGCGTGTGTCTTTTTTCATTTTTTCATCCCCGCCTGCCTCATTGCATGGCATATCTCAAAGCTGTTTTTGAGGTCGTATATCTCTTCCTTCTCACCGCCGAGACTTATTGTGCGAAGATACAGGTCGCGCAGATTGGCATCCTTTTTACCTCCAAGGCGAATGTATCTGTTTTCGGGGTTGGTGGTCGTGAAGATTATAGAGCTTCTGTCTATCATCTCAAGCGGGCGCAGATTGTGCGAGGTGAAGATGAGCTGACCCGCGCCGCTCTCGTCAAGTATGGTGAGAAGCTCGCCGAGAAGGTATTCGTATATACCCGCATCAAGCTCGTCGACCACCATGCAGACCGAGCGGTCGTTGTACATTGCGATCATAATATTTAATACCGAGATTATCTTGCGGATGCCCTCGGATTCGTATTTTATCGGTATCCTTCTGCCCTCGCGCACCGAGACAAGCTCAATTTTCGTGCCGCGAAGACCGCAACGCATCATCTGCTCGCCGTATAGCTCAACGTCGATCGAAAGTCCCGGGATGAGCGTGTCGAGCACAAGATTCAAGTGAGCGAGAGTCTTTGTGAAGGTGTCAAGCCCCGTGGAATCGACAAGTGCCGGCTCGACAAGAAGCCGTGCACCTTCCTTTCCGTCAAGCGATTCTGTCGTAACGTCGACGGGGAGTATGAAGTTTTCGTTTTGGGTCGTCTTTATGACAAAGAGCGAGCGACGGGCAAAATCCGAGAGAGCAAAAATCGTATCCGACCCATCGAGTCCCTTTGAGATGATGGGCATAGCATCATCCGAAAACAAGAAGGAGCGGCGCTCTTTTTTTGCCATCAGCTTTGCCACGGCAAGGGCAAGCTCGTCATCCTTTGATGCACACATCCTCTTCGCGCGTGTCTTTGGACGGAGAAGCGCGTCATCGGCGGCATCGCACGCGAGAACGAGCCGTCTGTTCTTTGCTCTGCCATAGACAAAATCACCGTAATAAAGCTTTTCGTAGCCAAATTCGGCGTCCGACCCGCCTCGGCGTATCGAGAAGGCGTATTCGACGTAGGATATCTCTTCCCCGTGCTCGACCGAGAAGGCGAAGACCAACTCTGCCTCGTCTTCACCTGCCGTGATATAGTCCGCCGCTTCCTTTTTCAGAGGTGCATCTGCAAGCGCATCCGAGAGAAAGCGCATCGCATCGATGACCGCCGTCTTGCCCGAGCCGTTCTGACCGTATATTCCGAGTATCTCGGCATCCGAGAGCTTCTCCTTGTGCGCGAGGTAGTCAGGCATCTCTATCTTACCCCACGCGACGTTTTAGAAATTTTTAAGCGTTACCCAAAGCAGGCGTACAACTGTATTTTTCATATCTTCCTCCCGAAAACCGTTTCTATTCTAATTATATATTATTTTCGCTCCGAGGTCAACAAATACGCATGAAAAAAGGAGACCGTCGGTCTCCTTTTGCACTTTTTTAAAATATCTCCTCGCAGATCTCGTCAAGCACGCCGAGGTCCCAAAGAAGACGGGGAAGCACGTACTTGTCGCGGAAGTCCTTCGCGCACTTGAGCGTCATCGGAAGCGCCGCGGGGTCCATTCCGACCTCCTCCAAGCTCTTCGGTGCTTCAACGCTGTCAAGTATCGCCGCAAATTCCTCGTTTGTGGGAAGCTCCTCCTTGATTATCTTCACGATGTCGTCCCATTTGTCGATTATGACCTCAAGACGCGCCTTGTGCTTTTCTACGTCGTATTTCTTTTCCTTCGCTTCAAGCGCTATCATCGGCTCAGCACCCTGTCCGATAAATGCGCGAAGCTCCTTTGCCCATTCGTTAAAATCGAACTTTGCAACGTAGGCAAGCGCCTTTTCTCTGTCGGGCACCTTCTTTATAAGCGCCTGATATGCCTTTATCGCGTAGAGGGTCGCAAGCGAGCAATGTGTGCCGTGCGAGGTCGCGGCCGTACCGAAATCGAGCGCTCTCATATCCCAGATGAAGCACATATAATGCTCAACTCCGCCGCCGGGGCGCGAGCATCCCGCATAGTCCATGGCAAGACCCGCGTTGATGAGACCCGAGAAGAGATATTCCATGCTCTTGTGCGAGCCGGAGAGAAGTCCGGGAGCGTTTTCGACCGCGCCGCGAAGGCAGTTTCTCGTGAAATCGGCAACCTTCTCGCAGTAGTATTCGCCGTTGATGAGGTTCGAGATGCGCCACTCGCAGATGGATATGTATTTCGCAAGCATATCTCCGAAGCCCGCCTTCGCCATGTGCACGGGTGCGCCGCAGAGGATATTCGTGTCACCGATAATTACGTCGGGCGATTTTGCAGGGATGGTCTTTTTGACGCGCTTTACCTCCATAGAGGACGAGCCCGCCGCGTATCCGTCCATGAATGCCGCCGTCGCGACTATCATGTATGGCACGCGCGCAACATTTGCTACTATCTTGCCGATGTCGTTGATAACGCCCGAGCCGATTCCGATAACGAAATCGCAGGTCTTTTCATAAGCGAGAAATACCGAGCCGACCGAGTTTTCATCGGGTATGACTCTGCCGGGCGCGAATACGTATTCCTTCGCATCGATGCCGCAAGAGATAAGCGATGCCTTTATCTTCTCGCCCGCAAGCGGATAGGTGTTTGCATCGGCTATGATAAACGCTCTTTTTGCGCCGTATTTTTTCAAATATTCGGGAATACTGTCTATCGCGCCGGCGCGTATCTCTACGTCGCCGATGGATGTTGCGTGCGCCTTGCCGCATTCGCATATTACGTTCGGATCAAAATGCTTTTCCATATTTTAACCTCAATCTAAATATTTTGTTTCTATCTTTTCTTCTATCTCGCGCATCGAGTAGACCTCGTCGGTCTTGCCGAGTGCTACCGCGCAACAGGGAATATGTCCCGCGGGAAGCTCAAGCCCCTCGAGAAGGTCGGGGCACTTGTTCAGCGTGCGTATCGCTCCCCAGATGTGGCAGACGCCGACACCGAGCTCGGTCGCCGCAAGCGCGATATTTTCGGTGATTATCGCCGCATTCGAGTAGTTTACGTTATCCTTGGGCGGCGGATCTATTACCGAGGAAATGATAATGAGCGTGGGCGCACCGTAGAGCGGGTGAGAATCGGGAGCCCCTTGCTCTTTTGCCGTCCGCCTGTCAAGCTCAAAAAGGAACTCCTTGTTTTTTACCACGGAGAGAGTGAGCGTGTCGTATCTTCTTCGTCCGATGGGGGAAGCGTACGCTGCACCGAGTATTGCGTTAAGCTCATTCTCGTCGATATCTTTTCCGTTAAAATTGCGTATCGTCCTTCTCGAAAGTATCGCAGATAATGTATTCATATGTTTTTCCTTTTATAAAAGTTTTTGATGGGGTATGGGGAAGCTTCTTTCAAAAAGTTTCCCC
>JAZNZQ010000236.1:0-3340 GCA_045595035.1 Eubacteriales bacterium
GCACACGGTTCGCAGTATGATGATGAGGTCATAAAATTTGAAAATATTGAGATAAGCAAGCAGAAGTATGAGCTTAAACTCAACGGAAAGGCGGTCGACGTTCCGCCAAAGGAGCTTGATCTGCTATACTTTTTGGCATCGAATTACAATCGTGTTTTCACACGTGACCAGCTTCTTGACAAGGTATGGGGCTTTGATTACCTCGGCGACTCGAGAACGGTCGACGTACACGTAAAGAGACTTCGTGAAAAGCTCGAGGGCGTGTCTGACAAATGGGTGCTCAAGACCGTTTGGGGCGTTGGATACAAATTTGAGATAATACAGTAAAACGTACGCCAATGGTTTTCCATTGGCGTATATAAATAGTAAGGTGTTCATATGTTTAAAAGTGTGTTTACAAAATATATAACCGCCTTCATGCTCATTATCGTTATAAGTTTTGCTATGCTTATTTCGATAATCGTATCAGTCGTAAACAATTATTCGGAGAATGCAAAGGAAGATGCGGTATACAGAGCATCACACTCTGTTGTCAGCTTTTTTGAGGACGACCTTGAGCATACCGGCGTTGTCATGAACTTCCAAAACTACATAGAGAGCAAAGAGGACAGCTTCGGCTCTGTACTTGATTCATTCTCGGCATATACCGAGGATATGCTTTTACTCGTTTCCGACAATGACGGAAATATTCTCATTGCTTCGGGAAGCGATTCGGCAAAATATACGAATATGAAGATATCCAAAAGCATGATGGACGAGATCAACACAGGAAATGACGTTGCAAGAACAAGCGATCTTGATAATATCCTTGACGGTCCCCATCTTGTTTCTGCCGTGCCTATAATGCAACCCGACGATTCTGTCGTGGGTACGGTGTTTGCCTGTGCATCTGCCGATCGGCTTACCTCACTTCTTGAGGTCATGATCAAAACGATAGTCATGTCGAGCTTGTGGGTCATCCTTGCGGCTCTTATCGCGATCTATTTTATAAGCGAAAAGATAATCGGCCCGCTGAAAGCCATGAGCTATGCGGCAAAAAGCTTTGCTGCCGGAAGATTTGACGTAAGAGTACCCGTGAAGGGACGCGATGAGGTTGCTGAGCTTGCGACCGCCTTTAACAATATGGCGTCCGACCTTGAAAATTTCGAGACTACGCGCCGCGGATTTCTTGCTAACGTCTCGCACGATCTTCGCACGCCGATGACAACGATATCGGGCTTTATTGACGGCATAATCGACGGCGCTATACCGCCTGAGAAGCACGCATATTATCTTGGAATAATTGCGGCTGAGGTAAAACGTCTTTCCAGACTTGTTGCGACCTTACTTGATATTTCAAGGATGCAATCGGGAGAGAGAGAATTTAAAAAGAGCGTCTTCGACATATGCGAGATGGCGCGTCAGATAGTTATCTCATTTGAGCAAAAGATAGATCAAAAGAGGTTAGACGTAGAATTCGATTGCGACAGCGACAATATGCTTGCCATAGCAGACAGAGATGCTATATATCAGATACTGTACAATATTTGTGATAACGCGGTCAAATTCTCTCGTGAGGGCGGAAAATATCTTGTATCTGTTCATGAAAGGGATAAAAAGCTTATAATAAGTGTATATAACGAGGGAGACGGAATAGCCGAGGAGGACCTGCCGTTTGTATTTGACAGATTCTATAAGAGCGACAAGAGCCGCGGACTTGACAAAAGCGGGGTCGGACTCGGACTTTATATTGCAAAAACTATTATTGATGCCCACGATGAGGAGATCTGGGTCGAGAGCAAGGACGGACAGTATTGCCGATTTACCTTTACTCTTACCGCGACCCACAGTGTAGGTGCTATCGAGAACAACAGCGAGATCTAAGGAGAAAAAATGGAACTGTTTTTTGAAAAATTTAATTTATTTTGGGATTATATGAAGGATCTTAATTCCGTAACCATACCGCTTAGACTTTTTCTTGCGCTTCTGCTTGGCGGTATAATCGGACTTGAGCGTGAGCGCAAGCACCGTCCCGCAGGATTTCGAACCTATATGCTCGTCTGCATGGGTGCCGCGCTTACAATGATGATAAGCCAATTCTTGATAGACGAGGGGTATTCGAGCGATGCATCGCGTATAGGCGCGCAGGTCGTGAGCGGAGTCGGTTTTCTCGGAGTAGGAACGATAATCGTTACCAAGCGCCAACAGGTCAAAGGGCTTACAACGGCGGCGGGGCTTTGGGCATCGGCCTGCATGGGACTTGCTATCGGTGCCGGATTTTACGAGGCGGCTCTCTTTTCCTGCCTGTTCATCCTTCTTGCATTCTCTATACTTAACCGCTTCAATGCCTTCTTTATGTCAAGAGCGAGAAGTATGACCATCTACGTTGAGTATACCGGAAGCGAGAAACTGACCGCGATCCTTGATGTGATAAGAAAGCTCAACGTAAAGATAGTTGACGTTGAGATATCGAAAACGAAGACCGATACCGAAAAGGTCTACGGAACGATACTTTCTGTGGAAACACCCAAAAAGCTTATTCATACGGAGATAATAACTACCGTTGCATCTGTCGACGGTGTTCGCTCGGTTGAAGAACTCTGATAAAACAAAAAATTCAGTAGCTTGCGCTACTGAATTTTTTTATTTGCTTCGAGTTTTATTGATATTGCGAGTATTATCAAGTATCCGACGGCAAAAACAAACACGCAAAACAGAACAGATATGAGCATTGAAACGGCTTCGGTGAGTGAGATATCCGCGCCGATCTCGGCTATCGTCGGGATTATGTAGGAAAGCTCTATTACAAGCTGCTTTAAAGCTTCGATAATTGCGGCAACAAAAGCCGATACGATAAATGCATTGTTTTTTTCCGTAAGTGAAATGGGGACCGTTATATCGGTCTTTTTCTTTATGAAGGATGATATAAACGCGACCGCATACATAAGAGCGCACGAGAGAATAAAATTCAAGAGCAACGTGAGCATCAAGTAGAAAAACTCATCATTTCCTGCAGGCGCACCGTCTCTTATTATTGACCAAAAGGTTGAAAATACAGCCCCGATAAGGGTTGCCGTCTGATAGAGTATCATATACGGGAGAGCATCTCTTAAAGAGGAGTGTGTGACCCTGTTTATGATAAACGCATACCCGACAAAGCTCGCTGTCATGGGAATGAACAAGCCGATATAAAAGAGAATGCTTATGATATGTGAGCTTGAAATGCTTGTCTTTTCAACTATAAACGTCAAGAACGGCGAAAAAACGGTCGTGCTGAGTACGGATATTGCAATCATTATGAGGGCCATGATATATGGAGGGGGGTCGTGCTTTTTTGCGGATCCCGGCATAATATTTGTCC
>JAZNZQ010000237.1:0-3815 GCA_045595035.1 Eubacteriales bacterium
CCTTGACTATATTGCATGCGGAAAGAACATTCCCGAAAAGATCGCCGCTATCGTTTCCGGCGTAGCAGAGGGCTGTGTTCAGTCGGGCGCCGCTCTTATTGGCGGTGAGACTGCAGAGCATCCCGGCATGATGCCTGTCGAGGATTACGACCTCGCGGGATTTGCGGTTGGTATAGTTGATAAGAAAAAAATACTTGACAAGACAAGAATGGCGGCAGGCGACGTTGTTATCGCGCTTGCATCCACAGGTATCCACTCCAACGGATTCTCGCTTTGCCGTAAGGTCTTCGATATAGACAACAATCCCGATACTCTTTACAAGGCAAACGAAAAGCTCGGCGGAAAGAGCATTGCCGAGACACTTCTCACACCTACAAAGATATACGTAAAGAGTGTACTCGCGCTTCTTGAAAAGGTCGACGTGAAGGGTATCTCCCACATCACGGGCGGCGGATTCTATGAGAATATTCCGAGAATGCTTCCCAAGGGACTTACAGCTAAGATCGACAAGAGCGCTGTCAAGGTGCTTCCGATATTCGAGCTTATCGCAAAGACCGGCAATATTCCCGAAAGAGATATGTTCAACACATACAACATGGGCGTTGGCATGAGCATCGTCGTTCCCGCGGAAAAGGTCGAAGAAGCTCTTGAGATACTCCAAGCAAACGGCGAGGATGCTTACGTTATCGGTGAGATAGTAGAGGGTGACGAAGGAGTAATACTCGAATGAAAAAGATTGCAGTTTTGGTGTCGGGCGGCGGAACCAATCTCCAGGCACTCATAGATGCCGAAAAAAGAGGCGAGCTCGGTGACGGCAAGATAACTCTTGTTATCGCCTCCAAGCCCGGTGTATATGCGCTTGAGAGGGCGGAAAACGCGGGCATAGAGGGAAGAGTTCTTGCAAGACGTGACTACGAGAGCATCGCGGAATATTCGCGTGCGCTTGCCGATGAGATGACCGATGCGGGCATCGACCTTGTCGTGCTTGCCGGATTTCTCACCATCATCGATGAGCAGGTATACGAGGCGTTTCCGAACAAAATACTTAACGTGCACCCCGCACTTATCCCGTCATTTTGCGGCAAGGGCTTCTACGGGCTGCACGTTCATGAGGCGGCGCTCGAAAAGGGCGTAAAGGTCTCGGGTGCGACGGTGCATATCGTGACTCCTGAGTGCGACGCGGGTCCCATCGTCCTTCAAAAGGCGGTCGAGGTAAAGGAGGGGGATACCCCCGAGACACTTCAGCGCCGTATAATGGAGGAGGCCGAATGGAAGATACTCCCTCTCGCGGTAAAGCTCTTTTGCGACGGCAGAATAACGGTTGAAAATAACAGAGTAACAATAAAAGGAGAATAATGATGAAGATTTCTACAATTAAAGAAGAACTTAATTCTCTTGCTTATCACGGCAGAGGCATTATTATCGGCAAGAGCGCCGACGGCAAGAAGGCGGTTACAGCTTACTTCATTATGGGAAGAAGCGTCAACAGCCGCAACAGAGTATTTGTCGCAGAGGGCGATGCAATGAGAACAAAAGCGTTCGACGAGTCGAAGATGGTCGACCCGCATCTCATCATTTATTATCCCGTACGTGTGCTTGGAAACAAGACCATCGTTACAAACGGTGACCAGACAGACACTATATATGATCTTATGGACAAGCAGATGACATTTGAGCAGGCGCTCAGAACACGTGAGTTTGAGGACGATAAGCCCAATTTCACTCCCAGAATTTCGGGTATCATTCACCGCGAGAACGGTGATATGAACTTCGCTATGTCGATACTCAAGAGCGCGGAGGGCGACGACTCCTCCTGCGAGAGATTCACGTACGCATATTCGAACCCCGTTGCGGGCAAGGCAAAGTTTATTCACACATACAATTGTGACGCTGATCCGCTTCCTTCATTTGAGGGCGAGCCCAAGACACTTGAGCTTCCCGATATGGACATCGACGCAATGACAGATCTTATCTGGACAAACCTCAACGAGGACAACAAGGTCTCTCTCTTTGTAAGATACATCGATATCGAAAGCGGCGAGAGTGATACAAGAATCGTAAATAAGAATAAATAAGGAGACAAAAATGGACGTAAAGGAAAAGTACATATCTCCTTTTTCGACAAGATATGCAAGCCGTGAGATGCAGCTCGTTTTCTCCGAGAGCTTTAAATTTAAGACCTGGAGAAAGCTTTGGATCGCACTTGCAAAGGCGGAAAAAGAGCTCGGACTTGACATCACGGACGAGCAGATAGCAGAGCTTGAGGCACACGCAGAGGACGTAAACTACGAGGTGGCCGAGGCGCGCGAAAAGGAAGTCCGTCACGACGTAATGTCGCACATATACGCTTACGGTAAGCAGTGCCCGAAGGCGGAGCCGATAATTCACCTCGGTGCTACATCCTGCTACGTTGGCGACAACACCGACGTTGTTATCCTTCGCGAGGCATCGAAGATAATACTCAAGAAGGCGGCGCAGGTGTTAAAGAATCTCTCCGAATTTGCGCTCGAATACAAGAGCTTGCCCTGCCTAGGATATACACATCTTCAGCCCGCACAGCTCACTACGGTAGGAAAGCGCGCGACCCTGTGGATGTATGAGCTATCCCAGGATATAGAAGAGCTCGAGCACAGACTCGATAAGCTTCTCTTACTCGGATCAAAGGGAACAACCGGCACACAGGCAAGCTTTATGGAGCTTTTTGATGGAGATGAAGAAAAAGTAAAGAAGCTCGAAGCGCTTATCGCTGAGCAGATGGATTTCCCCGGATGCGTTGCGGTCTCAGGACAGACCTACTCGAGAAAGACCGATGCATATTTTCTTTCGGTACTCTCGGGATTTGCACAGAGTGCATACAAGTTCTCGAACGACCTTCGGATCCTTCAATCCTTTGAAGAGATGGAAGAGCCGTTTGAGAAGAAGCAGATCGGCTCGTCGGCAATGCCTTATAAACGCAATCCGATGAGAAGCGAGCGTATCTCGGCACTTGCAAGATATGTGATCGTCGATTCGATCAACCCCGCGATCACCGCAGGTACACAGTGGTTCGAGAGAACGCTTGACGACTCGGCAAACAAGAGAATATCGGTTTCCGAGGCGTTCCTTGCGGTGGATGCTATCCTTAATATATATATAAACGTCACGGGCGGACTTGTCGTATACGATAAGGTAGTTGAGCGCAGAGTGATGGACAAGCTCCCCTTCATGGCGACAGAGAACATTCTTATGAAGTCTGTTAAGAAGGGCGGCAACCGTCAGGAGCTTCACGAGCGCCTTCGTACTCACTCTCACGCGGCAGCAGCTCAGGTCAAGCTTGAGGGGAAGGCGAACGACCTCATCGAGCGTATTGCAAACGACGATGCATTCCCGCTTACACTTGAGGAGATTAAGGCAGAGCTTGAGCCGCACCTTTATATCGGAAGAAGTGCGGGACAGGTCGATGAATTTGTAGAAGAGATAGTCAAACCGATACTCGCGCGTCATTTCGACGGTGAGGTCAAATCGGAATTAAAGGTATAAGGAGTTGTAAACATGAAAGAATTTGAACTTAAATACGGTTGTAACCCCAATCAAAAGCCGTCCAAGATCTATATGCACGACGGAAGCGATCTTCCCATCGAAATACTTAACGGACGTCCCGGATACATCAATTTCCTTGATGCATTCAACTCCTGGCAGCTTGTAAAGGAGCTTAAGGAAGCCCTCGGTATGCCCGCTGTAACCTCCTTCAAGCACGTCAGCCCTACGTCGGCCGCAATCGGTCTTCCTCTTTCCGAAAAGCTTAAGAAGGCATGTTTCGTTGACGACATTGAGGG
>JAZNZQ010000238.1:0-6669 GCA_045595035.1 Eubacteriales bacterium
AGATAAGCATAAACAGTGATAATTACGGAACGTACCGCGATAAGGCGATATGGAAGTGCCTTAGGACCGACCTTAAGCGTTATATGAATAACAGGGATTCGGGCTCGCTCGAGTATCCTTATGACAGTATCGGATTCGTTACGGTAGATAAGGACATATATGATCCCAAGGCGGCCGAGATCAAGTACGACCTGGTCTGCCCGGATGCAGTTTCGGTGCACGTCGTATACTATACGAAGCTCGGTATGCCGATAGCAAAATATATGCCGAATATCCCGAAGGCAGATTTTAAGTCGACCCTTAAGGCGATCGCCGATTCGGATGAGTTTGAAAAGTATTTTTACGATATGCTCTTCTACTCGGGAGGGAACACCTATGAGGACCTGAACCTTCCGAAGTTCAACGATCTGATCTCCTATGAATACAAATACAGCGGACTGAAGGCAGAGGGACTTCTCGACAAGTATAAGCTCGATATGGGTGATATAAGTTACGAGAGCTTCCAGTATCCCGAGGTCGGAGATATATACAAGCGCGTAAGGGACGGACATAACTACCACAATACACGCCATAATTTCCCCGTGTTTATGAACTGCGATAATTTCTTCGATACGCTTCTTGCGGGCGAGGACGTTGTAGAGCAGTATATCGGTGTGATACACAGCATCAACGTATATCTTGCGACCGATGAAAAGGCGGGCGAGATGAGTGCCAAGCGCATGACGCTAACCGATAGAGCCGAAATCAAGTCGGTGCTCCTTTCGATAGCAAATGCGACCGACAATCATCCCTCAAACGTATTCTGCGAGTATGACTACAGATATCTTGTTGAGATAAGATATTTCAAGGATGCTATCAACGAAAGCAAAGACGAAATAAAGTTTGTTTTTGACGATAATTGGATAGGTTTCGTCAGCTACTTTATAGGCGGCAAGGTGCCCGCGTTCGTTGAAAACGGACTTAAATAAAAAGAAAAATGGTCCACCTCACGGTGAAGCATTTTTTATGCCTGTGCTTTTTTATATTCGTCGATCGCCTTGTTTATCTTTTCAACGAAATGGACCGAGTCCATATTGTCAAATATCGGGCAGAGGAAGACACCGTCTTCGCCGTACTCGACTCTGAGCTTTGTCGATTTTGTTGCAAAGCTCTTTTTGCCGAAGAGGATATTCTTTTTCACTTCCTCAAGCTCGACCTTTTTTATATCACAAAAGAATATCTCACAAGTAGTCTTTTCGACCTCCTCGGAGACAAGCGATGCTGTCTTTTTGTTTATATAGAGGCGGTCGAACATAATATAGACGTGCGCTTTGGTGTAGAGGGAGGAACGAAGCGAGCTGTTCTTCGCCTTTTTTATCATAACGCCGTCCTCAAACTCATAGCCCTCGATAAGGGTGGGCTTTGTGCCCTTTGCGATCACCTTCGAGTAGTGGATATCGTCGTAAAACTCTATTTCGGCAAGCTCTGTTTGTTTTCTTATGTGTGCGTCGATGTCCGACTCGCTTGCGCGTCCCGAGCTTCCGATAAGGAAGAGGACAAATCCCGCCACGATGCACGGAGGGGCGATGGCATAGAAGATATACATGTGTATCGCACCTGCTATCCATAAGCAGAATACCGACACGGCAAGAAGTCCGCCGCCGAACAGCTTGAGGTTTTCATTTTTCTTAAAATAATTTACGTTGGATCTTATCTCCATATCATCACACCTTTTTGGAATTTTATACCATTATATCACACATATATGAATTTTGCAATAAACATTTGGTTGATTTTATATTATTACCGTGTAATGACCGCCCGAGAGTATCCTCTCCTTGCCGTCAAGCTTAAGTGTGGCTGTCGTTGCTTGCGGGATCTCAAACTCGTATCTGACCTTGTCACCGATATAACGCCAGCTTGACGATACTCGTCCCTGCCTTGTATCTATACTGCCCGATGCGTATCCGATACGCTTGTCGGTTATGGGAGAAAGCTCTATTTTTGTGTATCCCGCGCCGTCATCAGAGACCTTGATGCCGAGCATAACTCCGTATATCCAATCGAATACCGAGCCGTACGCGTAGTGGTTGAACGAGTTCATATCGTGGCTCCACATCTCGCCCGCTTCGTTTATGCCGTCCCAGTGCTCCCAGATCGTGGTAGCGCCGCGGTTGACCGAATAGAGCCAGGAGGGGTTCTTCTCCTGCAAGAGGAGATCGAATGCAAGCTCATCCTTGCCCGCAATCGAGAGGGCGTGGAGAATGTGAGGCGTACCGACAAAGCCGGTGCTCATCCTGCCGCCGTTCTCGCGTATAAGCTCGGCAAGCTTGTCTGCAAGTATCTCTTTTTCGTTCTCTTCGTAAAGCCCGAAGCGAAGAATGAGCGCGATCGCCGTCTGTGTCACGCCGCTCTTGTCTATGTTTATCGTCTTTCCGTGATAGGTCATATTATCGATTCCGCTGCCATAATATGCGGGAAGACCGTTTTTCATAAAGCATTCTCTGAAGCGCTTTCTCACATTCTCGTAGAGCTTTTCAAAATATGCCGTGTCCTCGCCTATCACCTTTCCTGCCTTTACGACAAGCTCACACGAATATGCGAAATATGCGGAAGCTATAAAGTCTGCCTGTGTTGCGCCGATGTACGAGCCGTAGCCAGCATCGGTCGCAAGCCAATCGCCGTAGTGATCGCCGCCAAGCCAGAGGCATTCCTCGTCTCCCGCACCGTGCATATATTCGACCCATTTTTGCATCATCGGGTAGTTCTCGCGGAGCATTTCCGTATCGCCGTATGCAAGATAGATCTCCCAAGGGCAGACGCATGCGGCATCGGCCCACGCGGAGGAGATCTTTCTTGCGCAATCGGTCACCATCGGTACGATGCTGTAGAGCGCGCCGCTCTCAAGCTGCTCGAGCGCCATATCGCCGAGCCATTTGCGAAAGAATCTCTTTACGTCGTAGTTTATTGCCGCAGTACGGCAGAACACCCCTGCATCGCCCGTCCAGCCGAGACGCTCGCCGCGTTGCGGGCAGTCGGTGGGGATGTCGATGAAGTTCGATCTGTGGCTCCAGAGCGTGTTGCTGTAAAGCTGATTCAGCCCCGCGTGTCCGCACGAGAAATGTCCCGTGCGCTTCATATCCGAGTATACTGCCACCGCCTCGAAACAGTTGAGATCGACCGTGTCGTAGGGATATTCGTCAAGTCTAATGTACCTGAATCCCTGGAAGGAGAAGCGGGGGGCAAAAACATCCTCGCCGCCGCTGCAGACGTATGTCATTATGTTAAGGTCATCGGTGTTGCCGTCATTGTGGTAGTTGTCGTTATAGAAATTTCCGTCGCGGTCGAGCACCTCGGCACACGAGATGACGATGCGCTCACCCTTATTTGCCTTGATATTTAGCTTGACAAAGCCCGCGAGATTCTGACCGAAGTCGATGACCCGTTCTCCCTTGGGGGTTACAATATAAGCCGAGGGGGAGATGCGCTCGTGAGGGATGATAAATTCGCCCACCTGCTCTATAAGCTCGGGCATCCTTTTGTCTGTGAGCTCGGCATATCCAAAGAGCTTTATTTCGGCTCCCGCGTCGACCGTCTCGCCGTCGTAGATCTCGGAGAAAAGTATTTTTGAGGTGTATACCTGCCAGGTGCCGTCGGTCGCGATGTCTTCGCTTGTTCCGTCATCGAAGAAGAGCGTGATCCTTGCTATGACGGATATCTCGCTTGTCTCGACTCTTGCGCGTCTGCGGTATCCGATAGAGCCGAGTGCCCAGCCCTTGCCCGCAAGGATGGAAAAGGTCGTGTTCTGCGAGATGTTCTCTGTTATGTTATAGCGCTGATACTGTATCCTGTGCTCAAAGGATGTCCAGCCGGGAGCCATATAAGCATCCGATATCTTTTTGCCGTTTACAAAAAAATCGTAAACGCCAAAAGCCGAGACAAGTGCTTCGGCTTTTATGACCTTTTTTGAGATATTTACGCTTTTTCTGAACTCGGGAGAGACTTCTCCGATGCCACGGGGAGCATGAATCCATTTAGCGGTTTTTTTCATAATCGTTACCTTACAATTGTGTATTTTCCGCCCTTGACCGTACGTTCGGGCATCCCGGGAATGATTATGGTCGCAACGGTATTTTCGGGAACTTCAAACTCATAACGAACCTTGTCGCCGACATATCTCCAGGACGAGGAGACAAGTCCGCATCTTGTCTCGATGGATCCCGATGCGTATCCGATACGCTTGTCGGTAAGGGGCGCGAGTATGATCTTTTTATATCCTGCGCCGTCCTCGCATATCTTGATACCGAGCATATCACCGTAGACCCAATCGAATACCGAGCCGTATGCATAGTGGTTGAAGGAGTTCATTCTTGTGCTCCACATATCGCCGTTTTCGTTGATACTGTCCCAGTGCTCCCAGATAGTAGTCGCACCCATATTGACAGAGAAGAGCCAGGATGGGTTCTTTTCCTGGAGTAAGAGGTTGAATGCTTCGTCTGCGCGACCGTTATCGGAAAGCGCGTGAAGGATGTGGGGGGTGCCTACAAAGCCGGTCGTCATTCTGCCGTCGAATTTGTGTATAAGCTCAACAAGGCGGTCTATAAGTCCTTGTCTCTCGTGCTCCTCGTAAAGTCCGAAGCGGAGAACGAGAACGATCGCCGTTTGTGTTGCACCCGAGAGGGATTTGTCTGTAACGACACCGTTGTAGCTTGCATTCGTAAGTTCTACGCCCTCGGGCATATAGACGGTGGGCATGCCGTTTTCCATGAATGTTTCTCTGAATCTTGCTCTTACCTTCGCATAGAGGTCCTCAAAATAGCTTGTGTCCTCGCCTAGTACCTTTCCTGCCTTTACTACAAGTCCGCACGAGTATGCAAAGAATGCGCTTGCAATAAAGTCGGTCTGTGTTGCGCCTATGTATGTGCCGTAGCCAGCATCCATAGCAAGCCAGTCGCCGTAATGGTCGCCGCCTATCCACAAATATTCCTCTACACCCGTGTTGTGCATATATTCTACCCATTTTTTCATCATGGGATAGTTTTCTCTGAGCATATCTACGTTGCCGTATGCGAGGTACATCTCCCACGGGCAGATGCATGCGGCATCGGCCCATGCGGCAGAAATTTTACGTCCGCAGTCGGTTATCATGGGTACGAGTCCCCATACTCCGCCGTCCTCTCTCTGCTCAAGAGCGACATCGCCGAGCCATTTTCTAAAGAAGTTCTCAACGTCGTAGTTGATAGCCGCCGTACGGCAGAACACCTCTGCGTCACCCGTCCAGCCAAGGCGCTCGTTTCTCTGTGGGCAGTCGGTCGGAATGTCGATGAAGTTTCCTCTCTGTCCCCAGATGGTATTGGAATATAGCTGATTGAGCTTTGCATGACCGCAAGAGAAGCTTCCGGTTCTCTTCATGTCGGAATAGATGACTACCGAAACGAAGTTATTAAGGTCTATCTCGTCAAGAGGATATTCGTCAAGGCGGATGTATCTGTATCCCTGGAATGAGAATCTGGGCGTGAAGACATCCTCTTCTCCGCTGCAGATGTAGGTCATCGTGTTCTTCGCGTTGCGAAGGTTGTCTGTGTAGAAGTTGCCGTATTTGTCAAGCACCTCTGCGTGGCTGATGACAACGCGGTCTCCCTTCTTCGCTTTTATCTTAAGCTCGACAAATCCCGCGAGATTCTGTCCGAAGTCGATCACACGCTCGCCGTTCGGAGTGATGATGAGCTCGGATGCGAATACTCTTTCCCTCTCTGCTATAAATTCCCCCACCTGAGGAATGAGCGCGGGCTTTTCTTCGGTGTCTATCAATGCACCGCAAAGCTTTTTGGACTCTGCGCTTGCATCGACAGTCTCGCCGTCATAAAGCTCGGAGAAGAGTATCTTTGTTGTATATACATCCCAGCTTTCGTCTGTGAGGATCGTTTCTGTCGTGCCGTCGGAATATATAAGCTCGATGCTTGCGATAACGCATATTTTGGAGCAATCAACGGCGGGACGTCTGTGGTAGCCGATGTTCCCGAGCGCCCAGCCCTTGCCCGCGACGATAGAGAAGGTGTTTTCGTCCTTCACAAGGTCTGTGATGTCATATTCCTGATACTGAACTCTATGTTCCATAGATGTCCAGCCGGGAGCCATAAAGCCGACTCCGACCTTTTTGCCGTTTACAAAGAAATCGTACACTCCGATAGAGCTTACGCAGGCCTTTGCGTGAGCTATCTTCTTTGTCGCTGTCCATTCTTTTCTGAATTCGGGAGATATTTCACCGATCTCGTTGTTAGGTCTTATCCATTTTGCGTTTTTGTTCATGTTTTACCTCAATATAGTATATTTTCCGCCCTTGACTGTCTTCTCGGACATGCCGGGGATCTTTATAGTAGCTACCGTATTCTCGGGAATCTCAAATTCGTATCTTACCTTGTCGCCGACGTATCTCCAGGAGGAGGAAACAAGTCCGCTTCTCGTTTCGATACTGCCCGATGCATAGCCGATACGTCTGTCGGTCAAGGGAGCGAGTATAATTTTCTTATATCCTGCACCGTCGTCGCAGACCTTGATGCCGAGCATATCGCCGTAGACCCAATCGAATACCGAGCCGTAAGCATAGTGGTTGAAGGAGTTCATGTCGGTGCTCCAGAGCTTGTAGTTCTCGTCAACGCTGTCCCAGTGCTCCCAGATAGTGGTAGCGCC
>JAZNZQ010000239.1:0-2167 GCA_045595035.1 Eubacteriales bacterium
TGGTGCGGATAACAGGATTTGAACCTGCACGCCTCGCGGTAACGGATTCTAAGTCCGTCGCGTCTGCCAATTCCGCCATATCCGCATATGAAGGGCGAATTATCGCCCTTATGAAACTATTGTTTTGCTATATCAAAGTGGGAAACAGTTGCACCATATTTAGCATCAATAAAAGGCTTGCCGTGTATCTTCAGACTCTTAAGCTTGCTGCCGAAGTGGAGATACTCCGCCTTGCCCGGGCAGTAGGGATAGAAGCCCATCATCGCAAAGATATACCAAGAGGACATACTGCCGTTATCCTCGTCGCCGGGGAAGCCTTCAAATCCGCTGTTAAAGTACTCGTCGCATATCTTTGATACAATAGCAGCAGTCTTTTCGGGTGCTCCGCAAGCGGCGTAGATGAAGGGGATGTGGTGGCTTGGCTGATTTGAAATAGCGCACTGTCCGAGTTCCGCAACAGAAAGCTCGGTCATTTCGTGTGTTTCGTATCCCGGATCATCGTAGATGGGGTCAAGAGCCATAAGCTCGTCTATTTTTGCAATAAGCTTATCCTTGCCGCCGTGAAGAGCTGCAAAGCCTTCGGTATCGTGGGGAACGAAGAAGGAGTTTTGCCAAGCGGTGCCCTCGGTATAGCCCCAGAACCACTGGTGGGGGTTAAAAGGCTCGGTGAAGGTGCCGTCAGTCTTCTTGCAACGCATAAATCCCGTTTCGGGATCAAAGATATTCTTATAGTTAAGTGCGCGCATACGGTATTCGGCCTCTATTTCACTTTTGCCGAGCAGCTTTGCTATCTGAGCGATGCAGAAATCTCCGTAAGCGAAGTCACAGGTGAGGTTGACGACATCATATTCTGCTCCGTGAGGAACATAACCGTATTCGAGATACTCAGCGCAGGCATTTCTGCCGAAATGGCGGTCAGAGGAAACGGTAGTTGCGTGGTGTAGCATACCGTTAAAGGCGGTATCGAGCACCTTTCCCGTAATAAGTCCTTTAACAGCGCCGTCGGCTATAACGCCGTCAATGAGGGTACTGGGCATACATCCGCTTTCTCCCATCGCAGTCCAACGAGGAAGCCATCCGTTATCGAGATAGTCGGCGGTAAAGCCTTCAACGATCTCGGAGTAGTCCTTCGGGACGATTATGGAAAGAAGAGGGAACTGCGTTCTGAAGGTATCCCAGAATCCGCTGTCGGTGTATCTCTTACCGGGTCTGACAGAAGTGTCAAAGGGACAGTAGTGAACCTCGTTACCGTCCTTATCAATCTCATAAGCCTTATGAGGGAAGGTCATTGCGCGGTACATACAGGAGTAGAAGGTTTTGGTTTCCTCCTCAGTGTTGCATTCTGCCTCAATGGTGGAAAGTCTGCTTTCCCAAGCGTCGGTTGCCACTGCGCGAACTGCGTCGAAGTCAAAGGAGGTCTCGCGCTCCATATTGAGCTCTGCTTGCTCAAGGCTTATGAAGGAAACGCCCATACGAAGCCTGACGTTTTTATCCTTCAGTGCGACAAAGAGGCATACGCGCTCGCCCTCTACCGACTTACCGGGAGCAATAGCGCCGTCCTTGCAAACCTCAAGTGCGTGGTTGTATATCTCGCACGCGTCGCCGTCGATATCGCAATCAAGCTCTGCGACGAAGTATTCCTTATACTTGCTCTCGTTATCGAATACCTGCCAGTCCGGACGGTCGTTTGTCCAGCCGTAGATACGCCTTTTTTCAGGATCAACGGTGAAGGAAGCCTCGCTTCTTGTGCAGAAAAAGCCGAGCTTCGGCTGCTTTGAGGGATGGTCATAGCGGAAACGCATAACGCAACCTCTGTCAGCCGGTGCGAGCTCCGCGTTTATGCGCCAGCGATTTACGTAAAGAGAAATATAATCGGGAGCGATCACTGCTTTATTCTTATCAAAGCCCGCCCAACGGTCATAGCTTGACTGGCGGCTTTCGCCTGCCTGAGGCTGTATCAAAAGTGCCGCGTGGTCACCTATCCACGGACTCGGCTGATGCGAAAGGCGGAAGCCCTCAAAGGCGTATGCATCGGGGTCGTAAAAGAATTCGCATCTGTCAATGAGCGATCCTGTTTGTAAAACGTAGCCTGTCATTCCGAAAGGATCCAGTGCAAAGGGGAGAGTAATTCCGTTGGAATATCTGGGTTGATTTGTGGTGCCCATGC
>JAZNZQ010000240.1:0-2773 GCA_045595035.1 Eubacteriales bacterium
TGCTACAGGATATTAAAGGACGGCATCATCGCCGCCGAGGGTTCATCGGTATGGGCACTTGTCGACCGAGAGCGCAAAAGACCGATAAAGACGAGCGAGTTCACCTACAATTTCGAGTGCGACGAACCAAACGAGATAGACGTTCCGAAGAGCATCAAAATGCCCGAGGACATGCGCCTTGTGGGCGAGCACACGGTAAGCTATTCGGATGCCGACACAAATCTGCACATGACAAACACACGCTATCCCGAGCTTATCTGCAACCACATCCCCGACATCGCGGACAAGCGCGTCTCCAACATCGCCATCAACTTCTTGGGTGAGGCGCCTATCGGCTCGTCACTGCGCGTCTACTACGGCAGATACGACGATACCGCCTACATCCGCACGCAAAATGAGGACGGAAAGAAAAATATCGAAGCCGAGGTAATACTCGAATGAGGCGCGAGAAAAAGGTCGCCGTGCTCTCGGACGATGCGATATTCGCAAGAATGCTCACGCTCGAGCTTTCGGCGCGCGGATACGCAGTCTCGGACGAGAAAAACGCAGAGCTGCTTGTCGTTGACCTTGACACGCACAAAAGACCGGATACGATACGTTCTGCCGTCTGCTTTGGCAGGGACGCGGTCGATTCCGAAAATTTTCTGCGCCGACCGTTTGAGATGGAAAAGCTTTTCGCCATGCTCGACAGTGCAAGCGTGACAAACGAGATGAGCGAGCTTGAGATGATTGGCGGCGGCAAGATATCGGTCGCGGGCGAGGTGATATCGCTCTCCTCTTCCGAGACGGCACTCTTGGAGCTGCTTCTCTGCGAGCGCGCCACACCCGTATCAAGAGAGAGGATCGCGCGTGAGATCTTCCCGGATGCAAAGGACGGCACCAAGGTCGCCGACGTGTATATCTGCTACCTTAGAAAAAAAATAGACGACCGTCTCGGACGAACTTACATCAAGACCGTACGCGGAAAGGGATATATGATAAAATAAAGCCGTCGCTGACGGCTTTATTTTATCAGTTATATTCGCTTCGCGGGTTAAAGTGGCGGTTTTTGTTTTTTACGGAAAATTCAGCACATATTCACTTTTTCGCCATAAAATTGTGTACAATATATATTGGAGGGATGTATATGAAAAATTTTCTTTCACGGCTTGCATATAAAATGCAGGCGTTTATGTACGGCAGATATGGCTACGACGCGCTCTCTCGCGCGCTTTCCGTTGGCTCGATAGTGCTCATCGTGGCATCCTTGTTCTTCTATCCTCTGTACGCGCTTGCACTTATCGCGCTTGTATATTCGATGTTCAGAACCTACTCAAAAAACATCGCCGCGCGCCGACGCGAGCTTGATCTCTACGAAAAGCACACCAAGGGCATACGCCTTTACTTCAAGCGACTTTCCAACATGTGGCGCGACAGAAAAACACACAGATACTACAAATGCCCGAAGTGCGGCGCGTACCTTCGTGTTCCGAGAGGCAAGGGCGAGATAATCATAACCTGCGCCGTCTGCAAAAACAAGATAGAGAGGAAGACCTGATGTCTGACATTGTAAGAGAAAACGAAATATTTGTACGCAAGCTGCTCTCGGTCCGAGACGACCAGATAGATGATCTTTCTGCGTGGGCAAAGGAATTCCGCAACATTATGGTCTATTATAAGTGCGCCATGATGGAGATAGAGACAAAATTCAACGTCTTAAACGAGGAATTCTCGCTCGAACACGACAGAAATCCGATAAATTCGATAAAAACACGCCTCAAAAGTCCGCGAAGCATCATCGAGAAAATAGAGAGAATGGAGCTTCCCTCCTCTCTTGACACGCTGACCGACGAGCTTTCCGACATTGCGGGCGTGCGCGTGATATGCTCATTTCCGCATGACGTCTACCGCCTCGCAGATGCACTTCTCTCGCAGGATGACATCGTGCTCATAAAGAAAAAGGACTACATAAAGTCTCCCAAGCCCAACGGATACCGCTCGCTTCACCTCATCGTCGCCGTCCCCGTCTTTCTTGCACGCGAGAAGCGTATGATGAAGGTCGAGATACAGCTTCGCACCATCGCAATGGACTGCTGGGCATCGCTCGAGCATCAGCTGAGCTACAAAAAGGACATTGAATTTGAGGACGAGATAAGAGACGAGCTTAAGGCGTGCGCAGAGCTTTCCGCCGAGCTTGATGCGAGAATGAACCGACTCCAGAGCATAATTCTCGAAAACGGCTGAGAATTTACATATGATTCATATTTTGAAAACCCAAATAAAATATAATTATAATAGAATATGCTAAAAATGAGAGGACAGATAAATAAATGTTAGAGCTTAAAGGCATAAAAAAGGACTACGGCACAACGGGTGAGACGGTGCATGCGCTCCGCGGAGTGGATATTTGCTTTAGAAAAAGCGAATTCGTCTCGATACTCGGCCAGTCCGGCTGCGGCAAGACTACCCTTCTTAATATCATCGGCGGACTTGACGGCTACAGCGAGGGAGACCTCATAATAAACGGAAAGAGCACTAAGGCCTTCCGCGACCGTGATTGGGATTCCTACAGAAACCATTCGGTCGGATTCGTGTTCCAGAGCTACAATCTCATACCGCACCAGACGGTGCTCCAGAACGTTGAGATAGCGCTCTCGCTCTCGGGCGTGAAGAGATCCGAAAGAAGAAAAAGAGCAAAGGAAGCGCTCGAACGTGTGGGACTCGGCGACCAGCTGAAAAAGAAGCCGTCCGAGATGTCTGGCGGACAGATGCAGAGAGTTGCCATCGCACGTGC
>JAZNZQ010000241.1:0-6836 GCA_045595035.1 Eubacteriales bacterium
GACCTTATCAAGGGTATCGGTCTTTGCGCAGGTATGCAGGTTCCCGACGTACCCGGTGTAACAGGAAACGTTCATACCAACTACGACGGAAAGGCAAGCTACACGATAGATGCATTCAAAAACGGAGCCGATCTTGTATACGTTCACGTTGAAGCGCCCGATGAGTGCGGACACAGAGCCGAGATCGAAAACAAAGTCAAGTCTATCGAACTCATTGACCAAAAGATACTTAAGCCCGTATACGAGTACCTTGTATCTACGGGAGAGGATTTCAAAATAATGGTACTTCCCGACCATCCCACACCCATAGAGATCCGCACACACAGCATGGAGCCGGTTCCCTTTATGATCTACTCAAGTGCAAATGAGACCGACGGTGTCGATCGTTTCTGCGAGGATGATGCCGAGGCAAAGAAATATTACATTCCGCGCGGTCACGATCTTATGGAGCTTCTTACTAAAAACTAATTCATTCCGAAAGGAAAATTATAATGAACGAAATAATACAAGACGAAAAGAAATCAAGTTTTCTTTCCGAAATATTTGATTTCCTCGAGATATTCGTTTTTTCCGCTTGTTTTGTTATACTTCTTTTCACGTTCGCATTCAGACTTGCAAGAGTTGACGGACCTTCTATGGAGGATACGCTCATAGAAAACGAAGTGCTTGTAGTCTCAGATCTTCCCTATGAGCCGGGAGACGTGATAGTCTTTTATGAAGTAAGCGGACGTTTTCACGAATCGATAGTCAAGCGAGTTATCGCGACCGAGGGGCAGGTAGTTGATATTGACTTTTCGACCTGGACGCTCAAGGTTGACGGAGAGGTCGTTGACGAGCCGTACAGAAAGCTGACCCGTGACGTTTTCCGCACATCCGATCTCAAATATCCGTATACTGTACCAAAGGGGCATATTTTCGTTATGGGCGACAACAGGAACCACTCTGCCGACAGCAGAAGCTCGGAGCTTGGCCCCATCGACACAAGACAGGTGGTCGGAAAGGTCCTTTTCCGTGTTGCACCGCTTAACAGACTTGGAAAAATTGACTAAAGGAGAAGAACATGCCGTCTGAAATAATTCAATGGTTTCCCGGACATATGGCCAAAACGAGACGGCTTATCTCCGAGAATCTTAAGCACGTCGACCTTGTCATCGAGCTTCTTGATGCAAGGATCCCATACAGCTCCCGTAACCCCGAGATAAAAAAGCTCATCGGCGACAAGCCGACCTTGATGCTTTTGAACAAGGCGTCGCTTGCGGATCCCAAGGCAAGCGCAAAATGGGTAGAATACTACTCGGGCGAGAATCGCCGTTGTGTACTCACGGACTGCACAAGCGGAGAAGGCATTAAAGAGGTTGCCGCTGCTGTCAAGGAACTCATGGCAGAAAAGCTTCAAAGATATGCCGACAAGGGCATGGAAGGCAGAAAGTTGCGTGCTATGATAGTCGGGATCCCCAACGTCGGCAAAAGCTCACTTATAAACCGACTTTCGGGTGCAAAAAAAGCGAAAGTCGAAAACAGACCCGGCGTTACGCTCGACAAGCAATGGATATCCACAAGCATCGGGATAGATCTTATGGATATGCCGGGTGTGCTCTGGCCTAAATTTGACGAGAGACGGGTCGGGGAAAATCTTGCAATAACAGGAGCTATCAAGGACAACATACTCGACATAGAAACTATCGCTATCGCGCTTTGCGGACGGCTCCGCGAGCTTTATCCCGACTTACTTTGTACGAGATACAAGATAAGAGACAAGAGCGAGCTTGACGGGCTTGAAGATCATGAGGTCTTTGAGCTTGTCGGAAGAAAGCGCGGATGCCTTATCTCGGGCGGCGAGATAGATTATGAGCGAACTGCAAAGCTGATTCTTGACGAGCTTCGCGATGCAAAGATCGGACGCATCACGCTTGAGCTCCCGAAAAAATAACAAAGCGAGAAAAAGATATGCTTGAATACACACTCGAAAACGAATGCACCGAAAACGGCTTCACATATGTATGCGGGGTCGATGAAGCGGGACGCGGTCCTCTTTTCGGACCGGTCGTTGCTGCCGCATGCATACTGCCTGTAGGTCTTGTGATAGAAGGACTTAACGATTCAAAAAAATTGACCGAGAAAAAGCGAGAAAAGCTTTACGGTGAAATAATCGCAAATGCCGTCGCGTATGGGATAGCCGAGGCAAGTGTTGAGGAGATAGATAGGATAAACATTCTTGAAGCTTCCCTTCTCGCAATGCGCCGTGCCATCGCAAAATTATCACCTGCCGCAGATTTTGCACTCATCGACGGAAACGTATCGCGCGGGTTTGATATACCGGCAAAGGCAATAATCGGCGGTGACAGAACATCTCCCTCTATCGCCGCGGCATCTATTCTTGCTAAGGTCACGCGTGACCGTCTTTGCATAGAGCTTGATAAGAAATACCCCGAATACGGACTTGCAAAGCACAAGGGTTATTCCACCGAGGCGCACGTCAAGAGCATCATCGAGCACGGAATGACGCCACTTCACAGAAAGCTGTTTTGTGATTCTGCAATCGATACATACAAAAGGAAGCATCCGACTATATGAAAAGAAGCTTATTTGATCTACACTGCGACACGGCACTCGATCTTTACACAAAAGGTGTCTCTCTTGCTTCAAACGACTTGCATATAGACCTTGAAAAAGCAAACAGATACACGCCATACACTCAGATCTGTGCAATTTGGTCTGAAAGCAAGAAGGGCGACGAGGAATGCTATCATCAGTTTCTTGCCGCCGCCGAAAACCTTAAAAAAGAGGTCGAACGAAACAAAAGTATAGTATCCCTTTGCAAAAGCTACAATGAAGTGAAGGAAGCGGCCGATGCAAAAAAACACGCTTTTATCCTCGCAGTCGAGGATGCGAGACTTCTCTCGGAAGAGCTTTCAAGACTTGATGTTCTCCACTCTATGGGGGTCAGATTTCTCACTCTCACCTGGGGTGGCGAGACCTGTATCGGCGGCTCGTTTGATACCGATCTTCCGCTGACCGATTTCGGACGCAGCGTGCTTTGCCGATGCTTTAATATCGGTATTATCCCCGATATATCGCACTCGTCGGAATTCGTCGCGGACGAGGTAGCCGATATGGCAAGACGCAGAGAACTTCCCTTCGTTGCAACACATTCAAACTCCTATTCGGTATATCCTCACAGAAGAAATCTTCGTGACCGACATATCGATGCCATAAATGAGCTTGGCGGACTTATCGGAATAAGTCTTTGCCCGAAGCATCTTACCGACACAGACGAAAAAATCTGCGACGTGACCGACATTATCCGTCACATAGACTACTATATGTCACGCGGGTGTAAGGATACACTTGCACTCGGATGCGACCTTGACGGCACCGTACTTCCCTTCGGATTTGACGGCTTGCAGGATATATACAAGATCGCCGAAGCACTCGCAAAAGAGAATTACAGCGATGCTTTGATCGATAAGATCTTCTACAATAATGCAAATAATTTTATAAAAAATAATTTGAAATAAACCCTCCAAAAGAAAGGAAACGCAAAATGTTTTACCACAGCACAAGAAACGAGACCGCACAAAAGGTAAGCTCTGCCGAAGCGATAAAGCTCGGTATTGCAAATGACGGAGGACTTTTCGTTCCCGACTCCATACCCGCGCTCACAAATGAAGATATCGCAAAAATAAAGGCGATGAGCTACCCCGAGAGAGCCGCTTACGTTCTCTCCAAATTCCTCACCGATTATACTTACGACGAGCTTCTCTCTGATTGCAAGCTCGCATACTGTGAGGCAGGATTCCCCGGCGGTGCCGCACCTCTTAAGAAGGTAAACGACACAATATACTCTCTTGAGCTTTGGCACGGTCCCACATCCGCATTCAAGGATATGGCTCTCCAGATAATGCCCAAGCTGCTCTCCCGCGCACTTGTAAAGACAGGTGAGGAGCGCACGGCATTCATTCTCGTTGCAACATCGGGCGACACGGGAAAAGCGGCGCTTGAAGGATATCGCGACGTTGACCACACGAGAATAACGGTATTCTACCCCTGCGACGGTGTAAGCCGCGTACAGAAGCTCCAGATGGCTACACAGACAGGAAACAACGTAAACGTTTGCGCCATCAAGGGTAACTTTGACGACGCACAAACAGGTGTTAAGAAGATATTCGCCGATGATGCCGCTGCAGAAGCACTCAATGAAAAGGGATATTTCTTCTCAAGCGCAAACTCCATCAACTGGGGACGTCTCGCTCCTCAGATCGTTTACTACGTTTCTGCATATTGCGATATGCTTGAGAACGGCACTATCAAGGAGGGCGAGAAGGTAAACGTTTGCGTACCCACAGGAAACTTCGGAAACATTTTCGCCGCTTACATTGCTAAGCTTATGGGACTTCCGATAGACCGACTCATCTGCGCTTCCAACCAGAACAACATTCTCACAGACTTTATTTCGAGCGGAACATACGACAGAAACCGTCCCTTCCATACGTCGATTTCCCCCTCTATGGACATTCTCATTTCGAGCAACCTTGAGAGACTTCTCTACGTGCTTGCAGGAAGTGAAAAGACAGCCGCTTACATGAACTCGCTCTCAAAGGACGGAAAGTATACTGTCGATGCCGAAACAAAGGCAAAGATCGATGCAAACTTCTCGGGCTACTATTGCGACGAGGAGAATACCGCAAAGACGATCAAAAATACATTTGATAATTACGGTTACCTTTGTGACACGCATACGGCTGTAGGCCTTAACTGTGCAGAACAGTATATTGCAGAAACAAAGGACGAAAAAAAGATAATTCTTGCATCTACCGCAAGCCCCTTCAAATTCGCCTCCGACGTATTCATATCCCTTACAGGAAAGTCGGCAAAGGACGAATTCTCGGCTCTCGAGGAGCTTCGTGATTACTCGGGTGTTGAGATACCCTATCCGCTTCGCGACCTTGACAAAAAGGAAGTCCGCTTCAACAAGATCATCGAAAAGGATGACATGAAGAGCGATATAATCGCATCTCTCTAAAAAGCAAAAAGAGGTATTGCACAAACGTGCAATACCCCTTTTGAGGTAAAGTTATACGGTCTTTTGCTTGAAGGTAGCGCAGACTGTATCGGTGCAGGAGGTAGCATAGCTCGGTCCTACTGCGATCTTGTCGGCTGTACAGTAACAGTCGCTGTCGTGATATACGCAGTTCTTTACGTCACAGCTTATACCCTTGATGTGCTTGGGGCTTTTGGCATCCTTTTTCTCACCGTAGAATGAGTTTTCGTCAAACAATCCCATGTTCTTCTCCGCCTTTCTTTTATTTGGTATTATTATCGACGAAAGAATAAGATATATGCACGGAAAATTTTGTAAACGAAAGGAGTGATATAATGTCGCTATACGTAATGTCAGACTTGCATCTGTCCGAAAATGCAGATAAGTCAATGGAAGTATTCGGTCACAGATGGGCGGGATACACGGACAAGATAAGACGCAATTGGTGTGCGGTCGTAAACGATGACGATACGGTGATCATACCCGGCGACATTTCCTGGGCATCCTCACTTGAGGATTCGCTCGATGACCTTTTGTTTATAGAATCGCTCCCCGGCAGGAAGCTTATCGGCAAAGGCAACCACGATTTTTGGTGGTCGACGCTGACAAAAATAAAAGCTTTCTTTGAAGCGCATAATATAAAGAGCATTGATATTCTTTACAACAATGCGTATGAGCTTGAGGATTTCATAGTCTGCGGCACAAGGGGCTGGTTCAACGATGAAAAACAGCAGAACACAGTAGGTGACCCCGATTATGACAAGATAGTCTCCCGCGAGGCAAACAGACTTGAGATAAGCTTAAAGGAGGCAAAAGCTCTGCAAGATGATGCAGAGTTTCCAAAACCGATCCTTGTGTTTTTGCACTTTCCTCCCGTGTGGAGCAATTTCGTCTGCCGCGAGATAATCGACGTTCTAAAAGCATACGGTATAAGGAAATGCTATTTCGGGCATATACACGGAAATTATTACGTTCCGCGCACAACAAGCTTTGAGGGGATCGATTTTGTGATAACTTCGGCCGATTATTTACAGTTTTGCCCCATGCCCATATTTCCCGAGTACGAATAATTTGTCAAAACTAAATTTATTTTAGGATAATGTATTGACTTTAGAGGAAAAAATAAGTACAATATATAGTGTATGTAAATATCTTTTATCATTTGGAGGATTAAAATCAATGATACTAAACAAAGCAGAAAAAACCGAAAAGAATCTCTATGAATTGGAGTTCACAGTTGACAAGGCGGCATTTGATGCGGCAGTCGACAAGGTTTACCGCAAGAATGTTAAAAATATAAACGTTCCCGGTTTCAGAAAAGGCAAGGCACCTAAGAGCATTATCGAGAAGATGTACGGAACAGGCGTTTTCTATGAGGACGCTATCAACGAGCTTCTTCCCGAGGCGTATTCCGATGCTGTAAAGGAAGCTGACATCAAGGTCGTAAGCCAGCCCGAATTCGACGTTGTTTCCATCGACGAAAACGGACTCAAGATGTCTGCTAAGGTATACGTTAAGCCCGAGGTTGCTATTTCCGACTATATCGGCATCAAGGCAAAGAAGGACGTTGCTCCCGTGACTGAGGAAGAGGTCAATGCCGAGATCGACCGCGTAAGAGACCGCAACGCAAGAATCATCGACGTAACAGACAGAGCTGCTGCTCTTGACGATACAGTTGTTATCGACTTCGACGGCTACCTTAACGGTGAGAGATTCGAGGGCGGCAAAGCAGAGGGACACAACCTTAAGCTCGGCTCGGGTCAGTTCATTCCCGCATTCGGGGACCAGGGAATCG
>JAZNZQ010000242.1:0-5561 GCA_045595035.1 Eubacteriales bacterium
TTCTCTTTATCTGCGGCGGTGCGTTTGAGTCGCTCGAGCAGGTCATCGAGCAGCGTAAGGGCAACCAGACCATCGGCTTCGGCTCGGATATCAAGAAAAAGAGCGAGCGGGTCGAGATGGGTATCTACCGCGACGTTATTCCTCACGATATCGTAAAATACGGTCTCATACCCGAACTTGTCGGACGTATTCCCGTTATCGTTGCCTTAAGTGACCTTGACGTTGATGCGCTCACAAGGATCATGACCGAGCCGAAAAGCTCGCTTGTAAAGCAATACAAGAAGCTCTTTGACATGGATGGCGTAAAACTCACAATAAACAACGACGCAATGTCCGCTATCGCAAAGGAAGCCAAAGAGCGCGGCACGGGTGCACGAGGATTGCGTTCGATCATCGAGCGCATCATGCAACCCGTCATGTACGAGATCCCATCAAGGGACGACGTAGACGAGGTCATCATCACCAAGGAATGTGTTGAGAGCGGCGCAAAGCCCGAATACGTGTTAAAAACAGCATAACGAAAAAACCTTTCCGCGTGGAAAGGTTTTTTATATTCTCTTTTTGATTATCAAAGCGAAAAAAGCATACCCCAAGCACACGCCTACGAGATTGAGGATCAGATCGTCGATATCTGCGGCACCAAGCAGTGTAAAGAGCTGAATAAGCTCGACTGCAACTATTATAAGAGCGGAATATGCACATGTTTTAGAAAACGCTCTCGCACGTGTAAAAACGCACGGTAAGAGAAGACCTAAAGGAACAAACATAACGATATTCCCTATCAGATTTATTATCGCCGTGCTTCGGCGGTCGTAAAACGTATTGATGTAATCTTTTACCGTACTGAAAGGAATGACGTTAATGCTTGTTGAAAGTCTTTCAAAATATGTATCAGCGGGCTCTGTTCCGAGCCGCATAAAAAACAGAAGATATATCATAAGGGCGGCGTATAAAAACAACGCCGCCTTTGATATTGGTTTGAAATATTTCATTCTGCGGTAACTTTCGCTCTTGTAGCAGAATCAACGATGGAAATAAAGGTCTTTCCGCGGTTGATCTCAAGAGGTGTGCCGTTTGCGTATGTAAGCTTCATAGTGGCATTATCATCCGCCTTGCTCCACTTGATAGAAACGTACTTTCCGCCGTAGAGATAGAGTCCGTCTCCCTCTCCTACGGTCTTAACGTTGATTCTGTATGCCTCGTCACCGGGGATGAGATTCTGATCCATATACAGAATGATAACGTTTGCCGTGCTGACCTTTTCGCCGTTCAGTCTGTCTGTATGAAGCACGCCGCTGAACTGGTAGTGATCATACACGTTCTTTTCGGGATCGTATACAAAGGATGACGTCTGTACGATGGAGTGCGGGATAGTGATCTTGTTTACATCGCCCTCTGCGGGAAGCACCTCTGTGCCTTCGGGGACGAAATTGAAGGGATTAACGTATGTAGCAGAGATCTCCGTACGGAAATTCTTAGCTGCAAAGGCGTTAGCAAGTCTTGTTCCTGTAGTAACGACGCTGTGAACGTATCCCATGTTATTCATTCTCCACTCGTCGCGGTAATAATAAGGATCGACGTTTCTGCCGTTTACAAAATCAAGATAATCAAGATTTCTTGCAAAGATCTCAGAATATGCATCGGGGCTTCCTCCTGCGTGAACGAACACGGCATCGTGATTCTGAGAAAGCTCAACAAAATAGTCTCTTGCCGAACGTACCGAGCCGACAACGCCAAGTGATGCATAATCTTGAGTAAGCATCATAAGACGGGTGATACCGCCCTCAGCAAGGCACTCATATATAACATCAGCAGAGCTTATGCCATCCTGAGGTGTTGCTATCTTAATGTTATTAAGCATTATTGCAACAGGTCTGGAAGAGGCAAGCTCCTTTGTTGTTGCAAGACCTGTAAGCGGGTTTATATACTCGGGTTCGACCGGTCCTACGGGAACATCGGGAGCAGCCGTTGTCTGTCCGGGTGCAGAAGTTGTTTCAGGTGTGAGTGTTGTGTCATCTGTGTTTTGTACAGGGGGTGTGTCGTTTGCACAAGAGGCAAGGACGAGCATAGATGCAAGAAGCAATGCAGAAATCAGTCTTTTCACTTTTCATCCTCCAAAATCAAGCGTTGAGCGCACGCTCAAGCCATATCATACCGATATCAAGCGCATCGGCAAGTCCGTTCTTTTCACCCTGCTTGAGTATCTTTTTATCCTCGGTGCTGAGTATCTGTATAAGCACCTTATCGGGAATCTCCTTATCGCCTACGTTAGCATAAGACATTATCATCAAATAGAGGATGCACTTGTCGCTCATGTTTCCGTAGCAAAGTGTATCTCCCTCTCTGACAAGGGGTTTGCCTTTATATTCAAGATATTTCACTTCTTCATTCTTCGCCATTTCCAATATCTCCTTTAAATGTTATTTACCATTATATTTTACTATATTTTTTCCGATAAGTCAATGAATATGGGGAAATTTACAATATTTTCATTCAATATAGGGTGTTGCTATGATATTTTCGTATGCAGTACCGCCTTTTTTTAACATAAGCGGGTAGATCGAGTCGGCTTTATGAGAAAGCTCCGCTTGAGAAAGAGTATCATGCGGTGCATTTTTGTAGTCGGCGGGCTTGGTAAAAATACAGAAATTCTTTTTTGCCGATTTTAAGATTTCTCTTCCCTTTTCATTTGAAGCAAGAAGCTGCGTATACGTGGGCATCGTCTTTATATCCCCCTCACGCACACCTATGATATAGTTTAACAGTACGCGGCGTATCCTCGCGTTTGTATATTTTTTAGTAGCCGCAAGAGAGAAAAGCTCCTCAAAGGTGCTCGCTTCCTTCGCGGCATCGTATATCCTTCTGCCAAGACCTCCAGATGCTTCGGCTATATTTTCGATCGAATCGGGCAAATCAAGTCGAAGGCGCGCAATTACTCCGCGTTCTAACAAACCGATATCGGCACTGTCGCACATTGAAAGAAGTTTCGCCGCCTCTTTGGGCATGTATGATGAAAGCTTATCTCTGCCTCCGTCACGTATCAAAGCACGAAGCGCCGATGCAGACGGATATGCACACGGATCTATCTTTGTATCGTTGTACGCATTCCCTTCACGTCTAAGCGTTATGGGACGTATCGAGCTGTTCTTTTTTATCAACGCCTTTACGTATTCAAGCGCAAGAATGTTGTTCGGCTCTCTAAGAATGCTTGCATCACCGTAAAGCTCTGCATAGACCTTTTCACGAAGCGCGGCATAGCTTTGAGACTTGTCAGAGGTCACAGTATCAAGCGCATCATTAAAATCATCAGAGAGAAGATTTTTTGCCGTCTGCACTATCTTTTCCGTATCACCGCACTCGCTTCCGAACGAAAGCATATCGATGCATCCGAGCGAGTCCGCGATATGTACGCCGGCAGATGCAAAATATTCGGCACCGGCAGATGAATACGGGAACGGAAGCTCAAGCACAAGGTCTGCTCCGCCCATAATTGCGGTGCGGGCACGCGTGTATTTATCGTATACCGCCGGCTCGGCTCTTTGGGTATAATTACCGCTCATAATACAGACTATGCGCGAATCGGGATACTTCTTTTTTATGGCATTTATCTGATACTCGTGTCCGTTATGAAAAGGATTGTACTCACATATTATCGCAATATTCTTCATATTTTCTTTTTCCTGTTCAGATTTTTTATTTTTGTATTGAAATTTCTTTTAATTTGTTGTATAATGATTGATGTATTATTTTACATTTGGAGGATAAAATTTATGTACGTACTTGTTGTTAATGCCGGAAGCAGCTCTCTTAAGTACCAGCTTTTCAACACAGAGACAAACTCTGTTATGGCTAAGGGTATCTGCGAGCGTATCGGCATAGACGGAAAAATTTCGCACAAGCAGCTTGAGAAGGGTCTCAAGTATGAAGCAGACCTTCCCATGAAGGATCACTCTGAGGCAACAAAGATAGTCGTTGACACACTCACAAGCGAAGAGTGGGGTTGCATCAAGTCCATGGATGAGATCGAAGCAGTCGGCCACAGAATCGTCCACGGCGGTGCTTATTTCTCTGAGTCCGTTATCGTTACTGATGAGGTCGTTGCAAAGCTCGAGCTCTGCAAGGACATTGCTCCCCTTCATACTGTTCCCCACCTTATGGGTATCGCAGGATGCACCGCAGTAATGCCCAACACACCCCAGGTACTCGTATTTGATACAGCGTTCCATCAGACAATGCCCGCACACGCATATATGTATCCTGTTCCTCACGCTATGTACGAGAAGTACAAGATCCGCCGCTACGGCTTCCATGGAACAAGCCACAAGTTTGTTTCAGGTGAGATGATCAAGATCCTCGGCGGCAAGGCAGAGGGTACAAAGATCGTTACCTGCCACCTCGGAAACGGCTCGTCCATATCTGCTGTTAAGGACGGTAAGGTAATAGACACAAGCATGGGCTTCACACCTCTTGACGGTGTTATCATGGGCCCGCGTTGCGGTTCTATAGACCCTGCTATCGTTCCCTTCATCATGGAGAAAGAGGGCTTCACACCTGCCGAAATGAACAACTTCATGAACAAGCAGTGCGGATTCCTCGGAGTTTCCGAGATATCGTCCGACTCGCGCGACCTTGAGAACGCTATTGCAGAGGGTAACGAGCAGGCAAAGCTTGCAGTTGACATTCTCGTATACCAGATCAAAAAGTATATCGGATCTTACGCTGCTGCAATGAACGGTCTTGATGCGATCGTATTTACAGCAGGTATCGGTGAGAACAACTATTCTCTTCGTGAAGCAGTCTGCGAGAACATGGAATTCTACGGAATCGAGATCGATAAGGACGTTAATGCTAAGGCGCATCACCAGCCCGACATCATCAAGCTTTCGACAGAAAATTCCAAGGTCAAGGTCTACCTCATTCCTACAAACGAGGAGCTTGTTATCGCATCCGATACAGAGCGTCTCGTAAAGGCACTCAAGAAATAATCAGCTTCATTAACTGCCGTCTTCGGACGGCAGTTTTTTATTTTAAGAAGCTTGGAGGCCGCCTGTTTTCTGATGCAGAATAATCTTTGCTAAGAAGGTTTTTAAGCTTCTCCCCCTCGCAAAATGTAAGCGCAAATTCATACAAAATTTTGTACGCATCGGACTGTCCTATGGATGAGATGAAACGTCCGTCATTTTCTTTTATGTAATCGGCAAGATCGCACCAGAAGGCAAACGGAGACGAATATGCCCCCGATATATACGGAAGTGAACCTTCAAAATTACCGCTTTCGTAATACCTTTTCAAAAGTGCCGCAATATCCTCAAGCTTGTGCATCTCGTCATATGTGATATCGTTTGACTCAAGCACAGTATACGGCGGATGCGATAGATATTTATACCCGTACTTGTCCGCATTGTCTCGCAGGACCGTTCCCGGCAAAAGCTTGAGAAATCCAAGCTGAAGCATGTCACAGTTTCCGTAAAGTGCATCAAACGATTCCCCGAATCGCGAGAAGCTCTCGTAAGGTAATCCGGCAATAAGATCGACGTGGACGTGGATGTTCCCTGCCGCGC
>JAZNZQ010000243.1:0-6474 GCA_045595035.1 Eubacteriales bacterium
CTCGGCTTCCCCCACGTGAAGATCGAGCGCAAACACGCGGTATCCCGCGCCCACAAGCGCTCTTGCCGCCGCCCTACCCATTCCTCCGTAGGCGCCTGTTATAAGGATCGAATCTCTCATTTTTCTCACCTGTCTATCGAAAATACGATATCACAGCGCTCGCGTGCGCCGCTCTTGTCAAAATACGCCCTCTCAAGCGGTATCCATTCACTAAAGAATCGCTCTGCCATAGGCGGCGTATTGCGTATCCTTATTCTCTCTCTTTGAAGCTCGGACGTGATATCAAGAAAGACCGAAAGGTCGTAATACCCCTCAAGCTCGGGATGCATGGAATACGCGCCCTCGACTACCGTCAGCTTGTTTTTCTGAAGTGTTATCGGCAGAGCAAGTGTCATCGTCGAGCACTCAAACGGACGGTAGCACACCGTCTCTCCTCTCGAATAGGGCTCAAGCACCTCGTCTCTCACCCTCTCGCGGTCGACGTTTCCACCGATCTCGGAAAAGCGCTCTGCCGTTCTCTGCTCGGGACGAAGGAAGAAATCGTCCATATGCACAATATTGCAACCGTAGACCTCACGAAGCATCCCCGAAAGCGTTGTCTTTCCGGAAGCGCTTCCGCCCTCGATCGCAATTATCACACGGTCTTTTTTTGAGGTCAGCTTGTCTATTTCGACAAATATCCGCAAGAATGCCGCAAATCTGTCGGAGATGACTCTGTACGCGGGGCGATACGCCGCCCTGAAAGCATCCGAATGATGAAGCGCGCCGTATCCCGATGCCGCCCAGCGAGATATCTCCCTTTCAAGCTCGCTCTCATCAAAGGGTAATTCTCCCTCTCGTACCATGTCGCGAACCGTCTTAAGCTTTCCTGCAAGAGCGTCCAACGCGCCGTCCTCGCGCACCGCCGAAAGAAGAAACAGACGTCCGAGCGTGTCGGTACTCATTCCCTCTCCGATGCATCCGAGGTGAACGCGGCTGTACGCTCCGTCAAGCTTATCGACACCGCACACACAGGGGCGCGCCGCCTCGTATTCGCTTATAATGCGGCGTATGGCAGAGTGCTCGTCCGAGACAAGGTGCTCGCATCCGAACGAGCTTTGGAATATATATTTGAAGATATCCGATATCTGCATCATCGGATATTTTTGATACTGCGCTCTCAAACGTGCGCGGGTCTCTCTGTCGCTTGCCATCTTTGCCTCCTGTAAAAAATATATAAGATAATCATACCACATAAACCAAACAATGTAAATAAAAAAATCTATTGCATATACGCAGAAGTTATGATAGAATTAAGTTAGGTATACCCCCAAAAACAACATTACGGAGGGCAAACATATGAAAAAGCGCATTTTCACTATGCTCATTACGGTATGTATGCTCGCGGCTCTTTTGGCTGTCGGCAGCGCTGTATCGGCATTAGATAGTCCCGAAGCAACCTTGAACGAAGAGGATTTCGCATCCCTCAATGAAGCGATCGCCGCAGCGGTAAGCGGTGATACGATAGTTGCACTTAAAGGATGCCGCATAGAAGAAGACATCCCCGAGGGTGTCACGTTTATCGCGGCAAACGATGAGCTTGAACTTCGCGGCAGCTTCAAAAACTACGGAACCATCCAAAACGGCACCTATAACGTAAATTATACCGATTCTATAGAAAACTACGGTATAATTTCGGGCGGTACATTCGACAATAATGTTACAAACAAGAACGGCGGCGTGATAAGCGGCGGTAATTTTATTAATTATATCGCAAACTACGGCACCATCTCGGGCGGTACGTTTGAGTGCACCGTTTATAACGAGGGCACCATCTCGGGCGGTACTTATAACCTGAATGACGGCGGTACAGACTACACCAACGATGACAGCACGTTCGAAAACCGCGGTAATATCACGGGCGGTATCTTCAACGTCGAGATATGGGCGCGTGACGGTATTATCTCGGGCGGTACATACAGAACCGATTACAGCGAAGACTTTCCGCAAAACATTGAATATTTTGACGGCGAGCTCGACTTCTCGGGTGTAAACGACCCCAATTTCGTTGTAAGATTTATCAATTCGAGCGACTATACCATCTCGGTAGGCGGCGACAGACTCAAAGTGTCGGATGTCCTCGCGGCATACGACTATGACGAGCGGACAGGCAGAGAAAAGCTCACAACGTCTATTCGTTCTTATTATACAACTACGATAAAGCAGAAGCCCCCGCACGAGCACAAGATATGCGGAGCTACCTGCACGCATAACGACTCCACACATACGAGCAGTGAATGGTTGCCCATCAACACAGAGGCAGATCTTCGTTCAATGGAAGCGGGCAAGAATTATTACCTCAACAAGGACATCAATCTTACTGACAATATCTTTGTTGACAAGAGCATCAACCTTTGCCTGAACGGTAAGAAGATTGCATGCGATTCCAAGTTTTCCTGGGCCGCATTCACTGTAACCGCAAGAGAATCGAGCGTTGTTATATTCAACATCTGCGACTGTGTCGGCGGCGGTGTTATAGACACCGAAAGTAACCCTACTATTGAAATAAACTCCATAGCATCGGAAAAAAATATTGTCTCCCTCTACGGCGGCAAGCTTATCTCTTCGGGCGAATTCACCGTTGAATCGATCGGAATATTGAATATAAACGGCGCAACGGTTGAAAACACAGGCGGCGGAATTGCCGTCGGAACCGAAAGCGAACTTAATCTCTACAGCGGCACGGTCAAATCAAACGGTGCTGCAATAAGTGTAAACTGCAGAGATACGGTCTCGCTGCTCGGAAAGGTCACGATCGATAGCGAAACGGCGGACTTCATTTTCCATATGGGACATTACGGCGAACATGACAGATTGCCCGGAAACATTATTCTCGGCAGCGGCTTGTCTTACCCCAATGCACCCTACACGCTTGCTCACGATGAGATCTTCTACTTTGCAAACGATGCGTATGACGTAACAAGCGAGCTTGGCAGATACACGATGGAAAGATTCTTTGCTCCCGCAAAGGGTCATTACATAGTACATAATGACGATGACAAGGTCGAGCTTTATATGTACACGATAACCGAACAGCCGATAGCGGATAACGATTATACGGTCACTCTCAACAATGACAAGGATGCCGCGTTCAACTGGTACGGCTACGGTGAAGCATATGACGTAACAGACGAAAATGCGGCAGCGCTTTACGATGCAACATACAACGAAGGAAAATGGACCGTAGGCAAGAAAGAGCTTCCTTCCGGTGTCGGCGGCGGTCCCATTGAGGGATTCTACTTTGACATCACTCTTAATGATGGTGACCTCCTTCTTATCACTGCTCCCGAGGACGTATTGCTTGATGTAAAGGGTCTCGATGAGCACATTAGCATAGATATCCTTGACGGAGAGTTCACTCAGGCGTTCTACGCGAAAAAGGCAGGAACCTACCGGATCTATGAGCACTCTTATATCGAAGGACATGTGATTTCCGCACAAGTTCTTCCCTTGAACAAAACCGCAATTGCCGACATGACAAGCGCTTCGCTTAAGACAAAGGATCTTGAGAATGGACTTTACGTCTGCAAGGTGACATATCCCGACGGAACACTCCTCGTTTCCGACATCGCCACGCTTGAGAAGCCCGCATTCCTTTACGGCGATGCGACAGGTGACGGAATCGTTGATAACAAGGACCTTGTTCGTATCAAGAAGTACCTTGCAGCATATGACTACGAAACAGAAACATCCGACGTGGAGATAGCTCCCGGGGCAGATGCTACAGGTGACGGTCTTGTTGATAACAAAGACCTCGTACGCCTTAAGAAATACCTCGCGGGACTCGACTACGACACAGGCGAATCCGACGTAATACTCGGCCCCGAGCTTCCCATACTTCCGGATCCTACCCCCGTTGACCCCGACGGTCCCGGCTGGTCCGACTTTTATCCCTGTTAAAAACGAAAAGATCCCCATCAAGGACAATACCTTGATGGGGATCTCTTTATTTTACCGCTTTTCCTTCGGGCAGAGTGTCGCGTGCAATTGACCAGATATGCTGGCGTTGTGCGTTGTGGTAGGTGTCGTCAAGCTCGACCGAAGCAAGCGTATTCGGCACGAGCGTATAGCTCTCGTCCCCGTAGCTGAAATTGACCGTGGCGGCAACCTTGTCGGCCGTGCGGTATTTTACACGGACGTATCTGTATGTAGAATTCGGTCTTTTGCTCTTGAATCTGGGTGCCGCACGGTATGGGGCATAGCGCGAGCTTTCCTCATAGAAGAGCTTCAATGCTCCGTCGATCTCATATTTCCCGTGGAGCATATCCTCGGTAGATACGTAAAAGGTGCCTCCCGAGGTGACCATATTCCTTTTGCTTGTAAAATCAAGTACGTGCGGCTTCGCGTCCGCCGCGGACAAAAATGTCACCGAGAAGATAAGTGTCACAAGCAGAAGGATCGCCGATATTATCGGTTTTTTCATGTTTCCCCCCTCAACGATGCTTCATTTCAAAATGAATGAGAAGCGAGAGAAGCGCACGAAGGGCAATTACTATCGCAAGCACGGCGAGCTCTTTAAAATCGCGCACCTGCACGGTCTTGAGTATCTCTGCCGCCATTTTAAATTCCAAGCTGAGTGCAAGTCCGTTTGCAAGCTGGAACTTGATGTCGTATTTCTCTTTTGTGAAAAGCCCTTTGATGTAGTGCCAGAATGCGACGGTCGCCGACACGGCAACAATAAAGATTCCGATAAGCTCGCATATGGGAATAAGCACTTCAAGTATTACCTTAACGAGATGTTCAAGCATTGGTTAGTTTCCTTTCCTTTATTTTTTTATAGCACGAGAGAAAATACCAGGTCTCAAATATCGCGGTTATCGTCCACGAGAAGATATAGAGCAGATAGAGTGAGGTGAGCGTGCCGAAATAGGCAAACACGGTATACACCCACACGACTCTGAACACGCACGAGCCGAGAATGACGAATATCATCGGCACGACTCCGCGGCCAATACCTCTTGAGGCGGCAAGCGGTGTGTCCATAAATGCCGAGACCGCGTAGGACAGTCCCATAACGGTAAGGCGCTTCATTCCCTCCGTGACCACCTCGGGTTCATCGGTAAAGAGTGAGAGGAAGAGCGGTCCCAACGCCACAAGCGAGAGTCCGAGTATCGCGCCCGCCGCAAATGAATATCCGAGGCAGATAAGAAAGCTCCTCATGACCGTCTTCTTGTCGCCCGCGCCGTATGCCTGACCGATAAAGCTCGAGCACGCGGTGTAGAATGCCGCCATAACGTCGTACACGAGTCCGTCCGCGTTTGTAGCCGCAGAGTTTCCCGCGACAGTGACCGTATCAAAGGTATTGACGCCCGCTTGAATAAAGAGGTTTGCAACGTAGAATATCGAATACTGAAGCGCCGCGGGAAGTCCGAGAGAAAGTATCTCGCGCGCCTCGGGTAAGCTGATGCGAAGCGAGTGCGCGCACAGTCCTATCCTTCCCCTCTCACGCGAGAGCGAAACGAGGATAAGGACGGCAGACAGATATTGCGAGATGATGCTTGCTATCGCCACGCCCAGAACGTCAAGACGGCAGACGATGACGAAAAAGAGATTGAGCACTACGTTAAGCACGCCCGCGGTGAGCATAAAGGCAAGCGGCTTTTTCGTATTGCCCGCCGCGCTGTACACCGCCGCTCCGAAATTGTAAACGGCAAGCGCGGGCATACCGAGAAAGTATATCTGCATATAGAGTGTTGCGCTCTCGACAAGCTCTTCCTTTGTGCCGAGCAAAACGAGCAGCCATCTTGAACCGAAAAGTCCAAATAGGAGCAGCAATGCGCCGAGTATAAGCATAAGCAAAAGAGAGGTGTGCTCGGTGCGGGTAAGCTTCTTATCATCTCCCGAGCCGAGATGCCGCGCCGCAAGCGCGTTAACTCCTCCGCCAAAGCCGATAAGCAGACCCGTGAAAAGGGTGACGGCAATTGCGGTCGAGCCGACTGCGGCAAGCGAGATCGAGCCCGCAAAGCGCCCGACTACGGCAACGTCCGCCATGTGAAAGAGCACCTGAAGCAGATTTGATATTATAAGCGGAATACTGAAAAGCAGTATCCGAAGTGAAAGCGGTCTTGTTTTCATATTTTTCCTTCTTTTGTTTTATACTCTCATTCTATCATCTGCGTGCGTTTTTTTCAATAGCCACTTGATATGAAAGTAAAATTGTGATAAAATATTTTCCATAGATTTTCCACAAGGAGCAAATTATGAACAACAAGATAAGAATAGCCATTCTCGGCTACGGTAACCTCGGACGCGGAGTCGAGCTTGCTCTCCGCCAAAATCCCGATATGGAGCTTGTCGCCTTCTTCACACGCAGAGATCCTTCTGCGCTTGTGACCGCGACACCGCGCGTGCCCGTATACAATATAAAAGATATACTCGAGTACAAGGACGAGGTAGACGTGCTCGTCATTTGCGGCGGAAGCGCGAAGTCGGAGG
>JAZNZQ010000244.1:0-5155 GCA_045595035.1 Eubacteriales bacterium
ATGGCTACGATCCGACTTCGTCATTCCCATAATGTCGACCTCCTGGAAGCTGTCGCGTCCGATAAGGTCGCAGGATACGTTACCCGTGATCGCCACCATGGGGATCGAGTCAAGATATGCGTTTGCTATACCTGTGATAAGGTTTGTGGCACCGGGGCCCGAGGTCGCAATAACGACACCGACCTTGCCCGAAACTCTTGCATATCCGTCAGCCGCGTGTGCCGCGCCCTGCTCGTGGGCGGTTATAATGTGGCGTAGTCTGTGCTGATTTTTGTATAGTTCATCATATATGTTAAGCACCGTACCGCCGGGATATCCGAATACCGTGTCAACACCCTGCTCGAGGATGGTTTCAATCAAGATCTGTGCGCCTGTCAATTTCATGTGTTTCTTCCTTTCTTATTATAAAAACAGCCCATGGCTTAAAGCTAAACCATAGGCATGAAAGTCGTATAATCAGTGATGATATTATGAGACTGCTTTCTCTGCTGATAATGGCATAACTTAAAGCGCTATTAACTACTTCACGTTTAGTAGTACAATACCGCTAATAAGTATGTTCACGATAACAGAATTGCGATTCATAATAACCTCGGGTACAAATCTAATATTTATACACTTTGTACTTATATAATATACCACATATAGAGCCGCATTTCAATAAAAAATAATCTTTTCTCCATGTTGCACAAAAATGTATATGATTTTTGAGCTACTTGCACAAATGGCAATACCGTTGACATGGAATATCTCCCTATGGTATACTTGAAAAGGTGAGGAGGTGCAAAAATGAATGAGATAAGAGATTATTTGTTCTCTGTTCGTGACGAAGGGTATGCGAGATTTACCTCTTCGCTTGTGCCGAACATTTCCGAAAAATGCATCATCGGGGTCAGGTCTCCGTTGCTTAAAAGATACGCAAAGGAGCTTATAAAAAGCGGGAAGAGCGCGCTTTTTCTGGATTCTTTACCGCATGAGTACCTTGATGAAAACACGCTTCACGCAATGATGATATCGTCCGAGAAAAAGGATATCGAAGCGGCGATAAAAAACGTTGAAGCGTTTTTGCCCTACCTTGATAATTGGGCAAGCTGTGATATCATGGTGCCGAAGGTCTTCTCAAAGTACCCCGAAAAGGTGCTCGAATATGTGAAAAAATGGCTTTGGTCGCCGCATACATATACAAAAAGATTTGCGCTCGTGGTATTGCTTTCAAACTATCTTGACAAGCATTTTACACCCGAGATACTTGAATTGCCAATGAGTATTCCCGCGGGAGATTACTACGTGGATATGGCGGCAGCTTGGTTTTACAGCTATGCTTTGATAAAAAGGTACGACGAGACGGTCCCGATCTTTCTCGAGGGGCGTCTTACACGGTGGGTGCATAATAAATCAATTCAAAAGGCACGCGAGAGCTACCGCGTATCGGATGAAAGAAAAGCGTATCTTAAAAGCTTAAAAGTTTAAATATTTATTGAATAATTCAAGCGGATATGGTATAATTTAGTAAAATAATTTTTGTGAGGATGACCGACATGAAAAATAATAAGTATATCTGCAATCTTTCCCAGCTTTTTAACGTTAAGGAATACCGCATGCTCGGCGGATGTGCCGACGGACTTCGCGCTGTAGACGTTGATAACGGAAACGGACTTGTATTTACTGTCCTTGCCGACCGCGCTATGGATTTCGGACGTATTACCTTCAAGGGCAAAAACCTCAATTTCGTAACTCCTGCGGGCTACGTTGCTCCCCAGTATTACGATGCAAGAGGAGTTGAATTTTTGAAGAGCTTCGGCGCGGGCTTTCTTACCACCTGCGGACTTCAGAGCATGGGTAACCCCAACTTTGACGGCGGACGCGAGTACGGACTTCACGGTGCGATCTCAAATATACCCGCGGAGCAGTTTGGCGTAAAGACGACGGTCGATGAAAACGGAAAAGCTACAGTCAAGATGTCTGGTACAATGAGAGAAGCTCGTCTTGGCGGCGAGAATCTTACACTCGAGCGTGAGATAGTAAGCTCGGCTGATGAGAATGCAATCTATTTTACGGATACGATAGAGAATCTCGGTGATTCGGATATCAACGTTATGACGCTCTACCACTTCAATTACGGCTATCCGCTCATCGACGAGAATGCCGAGATAGTTCTTCCCTCAAAGGAAGTAAAAGCCCGTAACGACGATGCGATCCCAGGACTTGGCGAGTGGCACAAGCTTCAGGCACCCACGGCGGGATATGCAGAGCAGTGCTTCTACCACAAACTTGCCTCTGACAAGGACGGTAAGAGCATCTACGGCGTGTTCAACCACGAGCTTGGCATCGGCGCATTCGTACAGTATGATACCGCCAACCTCGACCACTTCCTTGAGTGGAAGCTTATGGGCGAGGGCAACTACGTGCTCGGACTTGAGCCGGCAAATGCAACGCTTGAGGGCAGAGAGACTGCAAGAGCAGACGGCTCGATGAAGTATCTTGCTCCCGGTGAGAAGATCGTCAACCGCTTTAAGCTCATATTCGTTGACGGATACGAAGAGTTTGAAGATATAAAGGATTATATTGAAACACTTAACTAACGAAAATATAGCCGTGCCACGCACGGCTATATACTTTTGAATATGGTAATTATAAAGAATATTGACACATCAAAAGACGTAATTTATCTTCTTAAAGTATGGTATATTTACGACGAAGACCCGATCGTAAGCGCTCCTTCTGAACTTGAAATTCTTGCAAATAAGCTTGATGGAATGAAAGACCCGACCTCGGATGAGGCGCTGTCACTTATTTGGCATGATTGCAGGGATTATCTTGAGTCGATAGGGTACGCCGATGACAGGCACAGGGGTAGACGGAATATTATTTTTGCAAAAAGCTATCCGTCGGATAATGAGGAAAAAGAGCTTGCTTTTTCGCCCGAGTGTGAAAATCTCACCACGCTTGATCCAAGCTCAGCCCCCTCGTCCGTGACGGTGAAGGGCGGCAAGATAGTGTCTTGTGCGCTTGCACATTTTTGCGACGGAATATACGAGATATGCACCGAGACCGCACCCCTATACAGAGGACAGGGATACGCGACCGAAAACGTTACCGCGCTCTCGGATAAGCTTATAGCTGAGGGCGCTGACGTGTGTTATCTCTGCTCCGAGAAGAATGAGGGCTCGTTGCGGGTTGCCGAAAGATCGGGATTTATTGAAGTGGGAAAAAGCTACGATTATATCGTAAGGCGGAAAGGATAAAAAATGGCATTTGATGCAGGCATGCTTGCCGCAGTTATAAATGAAATAAAGAGCTTTGCCATCGGCTCAAAGGTCGAGAAGGTGCATCAGCCCGAGCGCGATGAGATACACCTTGTCCTTCATACAAGAGAGGGCAACCGCCGACTTATGATAAACGCGGGCTCGAACAATCCGCGTATCGGCTTTACCGAGACGGCAAAGGAAAATCCGCAGAAGGCGCCTATGCTCTGTATGCTTCTTCGTAAGCATTTCTCGGGCGCTAAGCTCTCGGATGTGCGTCAGATCGGATTTGACCGCGCACTCGTGCTCGAGTTTGACGGCTACGACGATATGGGCTTTGCGGCAAAGAAAAAGCTTATAGTCGAGCTTATGGGCAAGTACAGTAATCTCATCTTCACCGACGGAAACGATAAGATAGTATCGGCTATGAAGCTCATTGGCATCTCGGCAAGCGAAAAGAGACAGATACTGCCCGGAATGATATATGAAGCACCGCCACAGCAGGAAAAGTGCGATCCGCTTATGTGTGAGAGGGAAGAGTTTGATAAGCTCTATACTGCCACATCGGACGACGTGAGCGCTGACAGGTTCATTACCACAAGCTTTCTCGGAATTGCTCCCATTGTTGCACGCGAGATATCGCATATGGCATCGCGGCATACCGACACACCGCTCAGATACGTCAGCGCAAACGAACTTTGGCGCGCGTTTTCTTCGGTGATGGAAAAAATAAGGACAAACGACTATACACCGACGGTAATTTTCGACGGAAGCGGAATGCCGATAGAGTATTCGTTTATCGACATAAAGCAGTACGGCGACGGATACGAAAAGAGGCATCTTGATAGCTTTTGCGCTCTCTTTGACCTCTTCTTTGAGACGCGCGACCGCGAGCAAAGGATACGTCAGCACGCATCCGATATATCGAGACTTCTTGTAAATGCAGAGTCTCGGCTAAAGAAGAAGCTGGATAAGCTTCGCCGTGAGCTTGAGGATCACAAAAAGGGTGAGAAATACAAAAAGCAGGGCGATCTTATAACGGCGAATATACACATGCTCGCGCGAGGTGCCAAGTGCGTGAAGCTTGTCGATTATTACGCCGAGCCCGACGAGAACGGAGCTTTCCCCGAGTACGAGATAACGCTTGACGAAAAGCTCACTCCCGCCGCAAACGCGCAGAGAATGTACAAGTATTATAACAAGTCAAAGAACGCGCTTGTCGAGATCGCGGTGCAGATGAAGATAGCTGAAGGTGAGCTTGAGTATATAAACACGGTATCTGAGGCCCTCTCGCGCGCTGAATGTGAGAGCGATATGAGCGAGATACGCGACGAGCTTTACCGCAGCGGATATGCTTCGAGAATGAAAAATTACACGGCGGGAAAGAGTACAAAGCCGAGTATTGCGAAGTTCAAGACCACGGGCGGGTATACCGTTTATTGCGGAAAGAACAATACGCAGAACGAGTACGTGACCTTCAAGCTTGGTGAGAATACCGACTGGTGGTTCCACGTTAAGAATCAACCCGGCTCGCATGTTGTAATGGTCTCGGGCGACGAAGAACCGGGTGAGATCGACTTTACAGAGGCAGCCGAGATCGCAGCGTATTATTCGAAAGCGAAGGGCGGCGACAACATCGCGGTCGACTATACAAAGATAAGGCATATCAAAAAGCCGCACGGCACAAAGCCCGGCTTTGTCACATACGCCACAAACTGGACCGCATACGTCACCCCCGACGAAGAGAGAATAAAGAAAATGAGAATATGAAAAATCCGCGAACCGTTTTTTATTGGTTCGCGGATATTTATTTTTATTGTGTGTTATTGCCCGGTATAATCACGACCGCCTGCGAGCCCATCGATGTATAGCTGAGCTCGGCCGTCACGCGGGGTATTATTGTGTATTTT
>JAZNZQ010000245.1:0-5674 GCA_045595035.1 Eubacteriales bacterium
CCTTGATGCAGATGACGTCCGCGCCCATCTTTTCAAGCTCGAGAGCAAGGCGGACGAAGTAGTCCTCGTTGTGCACGGGGCTTGTAGTATAAGAGAGTGCGACCTCGCAGATGCCGCCGTACTCCTTAACATACTTTATGCATGCCTCAAGGTTTCTCGTATCGTTGAGCGCATCGAACATACGGACGACGTCGATACCGTTCTCAAGCGATTTTTTGCAGAATTTTTCGACAACGTCGTCGGCATAATGCTTGTATCCCAGCAGATTCTGTCCGCGAAGGAGCATCTGAAGCTTGGTGTTGGGCATTGCCGCCTTTAGTGTACGGAGTCTGTCCCAAGGATCCTCGCCGAGGAATCTCATACAGGAGTCAAAGGTAGCGCCGCCCCAGCACTCAAGCGACCAATATCCGACCTTGTCGAGGAGTGCGCACGCGGGGAGCATATCCTCTGTACGCATACGTGTAGCCGCCTGCGACTGGTGCGCGTCACGAAGGATAGTGTCTGTTATTTTAAGCGGATTTTTTGACATAATATCCATTCCTTTCTATCAGCCGAAAAATGACATAAGAACGCCTGCGGCAATAGCCGAGCCGATAACGCCGGCAACGTTCGGGCCCATAGCGTGCATGAGAAGAAAGTTTCCGGGGTTCTCCTTCTGTCCGACCACCTGCGAAACACGGGCCGCCATAGGCACGGCAGAAACGCCGGCAGAGCCGATAAGGGGATTTATCTTATTCTTAAGGAAGAGGTTCATAAACTTTGCAAGAAGCACACCGCAAGCGGTCGCAAGTGAGAATGCAACTACGCCCATAGCGATGATCTTGAGCGTGTCGAGCTTAAGGAATGTGGAAGCCGTCGCCGTCGCACCGACCGAGATACCGAGGAATATCGTTACGATATTCATAAGCTCGTTCTGTACAGTCTTTGAAAGTCGCTCTGTCACTCCGCACTCACGGAAGATGTTACCGAGCATGAGAGAGCCGACAAGCGGGGTTGCCGAGGGAACGAGAAGCGCAACGAATGCGGTTACAACGAAGGGAAAAATTATCTTCTCTCTCTTTGACACGTTGCGAAGTGCGACCATCTCTATCTGACGCTCCTTCTTTGTTGTAAGAAGCTTCATTATCGGTGGCTGGATGACAGGCACGAGCGCCATATATGAATAAGCCGCGACCGCGATAGGTCCGAGGTATTCGGGTGCAAGCGCGCTCGTTACGTAGATAGCCGTAGGACCGTCAGCACCGCCAATGATACCGATGGATGCCGCGACAGCGCCTGCAAAGCCGAGAAGACGTGCGCCTGCGTAAGTAGCAAAGATACCGCCTTGTGCCGCGGCACCGAGAAGCATGCTCTTCGGATTTGCAAGCATAGGTCCGAAGTCGGTCATAGCACCGACACCGAAGAAGATAAGGCAGGGATAGATACCAAGCTTTACACCGAGGTAAAGATAGTCGATAAGTCCCGCGGACTCGGAAAGCTCTGCCCAATGTACGTGGCCGCCCGAGAAAAGCTCCTCATGGAACATCTCGGCACCGGGAAGATTCGTAAGAAGCATACCGAATGCTATCGGCAAAAGAAGCAGGGGCTCAAATTTCTTAACGATGGCAAGATAAGCCAAAAGAAACGCAATACCTATCATAATAAGGACCTTCGGGTCCTCGCCTATAAGAAAGAAGCCGGTCTGTTTTATAAAATTAAGAATTGCTTCCATAATATATCACCTTACGCGATCGTGCAAAGAAGTGCGCCGGCTTCGACCGATGCACCCTTGGCCACGGCAACACTTGTCACCTTTCCGTCTGACGGAGCCATTATCTCGTTTTCCATCTTCATCGCCTCAAGTACCATAAGCACCTGACCCGCCTTGACAGAGTCTCCTGCGCTTACGTTTACCGAAAGGATAGTTCCGGGCATGGGGCTTGATACCGCCACACCGCCTCCCACTGCTGCGGGTGCCGCAGGAGCTGCAGGGGCTGCCGCAGGAGCTACACTTCCGCTTGTCTCACCGACAAGCTCTATCTCAACTTCGTATGCTGTTCCGTTGACATTAACACGATATTTTTTCATTACTTGATACCATTCCTTTTCAAATTATAATTTTTTTAAAGACAAAATACGAATATTTGATATGTCTTCACCGATCTCTTCGGCTATCGCGGCGGATAGCGCAGCGATAAGCTCAGCTCTGTTCGGGATCATTTCCGTGCGGCTTGGCGCTGTGCTTGTCTGCATGGGCACGGGGACGGTGTCTGCGGCTTTTTTTGAAATATTGCAGACTGCGCTCATTATCTTGCAAAGCATAATAATACAAACAAGGCCGACAAATACAATAGCGAGACCGACAAGAATGACAGATGTATCCTGTATAGTCCAGTCCATAATCATCTTCCTTTCTATAAAAATATTATATTTAATCAACAATTTAACCCATTGTAAATTATAGCTCCAAATTCTCTCGTTGTCAATCGGTTTTTGATATTTTTAAAAAAAATTCACACATCATTTTCCACAAAAAATGTTGTAAAACTTTGTATTTTGTGCTATCATATTTCCTGTTGCTTGATATTGCAAAAGGAAGGTGTTTTTATGCTCGGAGCGCTGATAAATGCGGCACTTGTTGCGGCGGGTGCCATAGTCGGTCTGTTTTTAAAAAAAGGAGTACCCGAGCGCATCTCCGACCCGATAATGAAGGGGCTCGGTCTTTGCGTCGCGTACATAGGAATATCCGGAGCGCTGAAGGGCGAGAACACCATCGTGCTCATAATCTCAATGGTGCTCGGAGCTATTGTCGGCACGCTTATCGACATTGACGGCAAGGTCAAGTGGCTCGGAGACAAGCTTCAAGAGAGATTCAAGAGCGGCGGCGAGGCGCGCATCTCCGAGGGGTTTGTGACCGCGACCGTACTCTTTTGCGCGGGTGCTATGGCGATAGTGGGGCCGCTTGAAAGCGGACTGTCGGGCGATCACACCACGCAGATAACAAAGGGTGTCATCGACCTTGTCTGCGCGCTCATATTTGCATCTACCATGGGCGCGGGCGTTATATTCTCCTCGCTCTCGGTCTTTCTCTATCAGGGAATGTTTACACTTCTTGCGGTATGGATATCGCCGTTGCTCTCTGAATATGCAATTGCCGAGATGTCCTGCGCCGGCTCGGTGCTTCTCATCGGACTTTCGCTCAATATGCTCGGCGTGACAAAGCTTAAGATAATGAATTACGTCCCCGCAGTATTCTTCCCGATACTTTTATGCTTGATAATAAAATAAACATCCAATAGAAAGGAGATGACGGTATGCCAAATGAAACTATGCAACAAATAATCGAAAATTATCCATGGATAAAAGACGATAATCAAAAGCTTATAATCAGCCCTGACAGCGACGGTTTTTTGTCAGCGCTTCTTTTGATCAATTATTTCAATGCCGAAGTAGTCGGATATTACGATGGCAAAGTAATGCTGTGCAAAGAGAATGTTGACCCCAAAAACTGTACCTTTGTGGACTTAGACATCTTTTGTAATGACATCAAGAGCATTGGGCATCATATGGTCTGCTATAACAAAGCAGCCAAGCCAAATAATTGGCATCACTATGACAATTGTATACAGCTTAACAATTTAAGAGAATTCGATTGCAAACATGATTTTCAACGCAAATATCCGTTTGCAACTATACATTTTCTGCTCTCCTTGCTCGAAACTGTCAAACCGATAGAGGTCGCACCTGACGCTGTGATCCCATTGTTATTCAGCGATGGGGTCTGCAACAATTTATTCGGTTATCCGGAAAATTGTCTTGACTGGTTTAGCTGGTTAAAAGCAGATGATACAGAATCGATACTTTACAACGTCTTCTACAAGGAAACCCCTTTTTCTGCCGTTATGCAGCGCATGAACGATTTTTTCAAAGAAAGAGACAGATACAACTCTACTTGCTATTACGATTTCGAAGGAAACCGTATCATAGAGAAAAAGCGTTCAAGATCCGGTCATCATATGATAATTTCAACTTCAAATGGCATTCCTGTTAATATTATAGATAACGCTGATAACACCTATGATATTTTTGAGCAGGAAAAAGCAAGAACTCTCGGATTTATTGAACTGATGGCAAATTTCATGGGATGGCATACCTTCTCCGAAAAATGGAATTTTTCAAATTTAAAACTATATAGATTTAAGAAAGAAAGCATGACTATGAGCACTGCCATACGCCTTAACCAAAGCACATACAAAGCAATGGTTGAGAGCAACTGCTTCTCCATGGCAATAACAGCCGGTACTACTATTGAATATACCCGAGACATATCCGGCTTTTTCAGAAGATAACCTACACGCAAAAAAGCAAACGAGTTGCGTTCTCGTTTGCTTTTTTCATATTCATCTAACAAAGTCGGCATCCTTTTCCAGTCTTTCATACGACAGATCAACATATTCCTGAGAAATATCAAAGCCGACAAAATGCCGTCCAAGCTTTACAGCCGAAACAGCTGTCGAACCGCACCCCATAAAAGGATCCAAAACAATACCGCCCTCTGGGCAAAAGCAGGTTATTACGTCTGCGGGGATCTTGTCCGGGAACACGGCAGGATGCTTGCGTTTTAAAGGGTTTTTGTCGCCTGCCATCATATAATCCCAAACAGTTCCTCTGCATTTCATAGCATTTATTTCTCTTCTGACCGTATCTCCTGTTTGACCGTTGGTTTTGCGATTGCCGCTTCCGGTCATGACCTTCCCGCCGTGCTTTGAGGGCACTTTCAAGGGTTCTTTATTAAAATACGCAGGGCGCCCGCCTTTCAAAAATAACGGAATATATTCGTGATCCACTCTGAAACGAGCTTTCCACCAAGCTCCTTCCGTACCGTTTTTATGATATATAACGTTTTCAAATAATTTAAAGCCAAAGCTGTCACACCAATCGACGATAGTCCTGAACGATGTCAACGATTTACCGAAATCCTTCGTTTGATCCTGTATGACCATAGCGCAGATCCCGCCCGGTTTAAGTATGCGATATATTTGTTCTCCGGTCTTGTGCAGATCGACCTCAAAGCCATTATATGTTCTAAGCGAATCATACGGAGGGGATGTAACTACAACGTCAATGGTGTTATCCTTTATCTCTTTCATAAGCTCGACACAGTCGCCGCAATATACAGCATCAATATTCTTTTCGGTTAAAAAAATATTTTTATCCATTTTATTACCTCGGCAAATGTCAAAATATACGTTCTGCTTGATGTCATATATAAAATAACTATCTTATTAATTATATCGCAAAGCAGCCGGGTTGTCAAGCAATACGGTTAAGATCAAAAACATTATCAGGTTCTTAACGGCAAAATTTTCATCAAAAAGCCATCTTCTAAGATGGCTTTCTCTCATACTTCCATTATATTTCTCATCGCCGCGACTTTACACGCACATCTGTACGCTTCGGCTATATAGACCTCGTCGCTCATAGCGGCATACAGATCGTTCGTATGTCTGTCTCTGTGGCTTGTTTTCTTCAGCTCATAGGTCATAATGCCGCGATAGCCCACCGCATCAAGCCGATCTGCAAAATTGCTCCAATCGATGATTCCATCAAAAGGCAGGAGATGCAGATCGTCCCTCGGCTGAGTTTTGCCGTCGAAGCGGCGGATGCCGAGATTGTCGTTTATATGAAGCGCAAT
>JAZNZQ010000246.1:0-3515 GCA_045595035.1 Eubacteriales bacterium
GACTCCAGAGCCAAGCGGAGTTTGCGGGCTTGAGTCCGCGTGCCTTTCTTGCAAGGTTTACAGGGTGATCCTTCAATATATCGTAGCTCTTCTTCATGAGATCTAAAAATTCTTTTCCTGCCTCGTCTGCGGGAAGATACTCGCCTATTCTGCGTCCGAGAATATCGTGCGGGCGGTTGAAATTGTATTTATCGTTTCCGTTCTTCCATATGAGACAGTGACGGTAGCTGATACCCGTGTAGAATTTCTTTATGTCGTCGCCAAGCTCGGCTTCAAGTGCCTTTATAAGCTCGTCCGCCTCGGGAGTTGTTATCTCGTCCGCGCTGTGGTCAATAATGATCCTGTCCTCGTAGTTTTCTTGATCTTCGGTAAGTGTTACGACGTTGCATCTGTATGCCGTTTCGTCATCCTTCATCTCGATACCCATACTGACGGCCTCAAGCGGAGAGCGGCCCTTTGAGAAGACCTTGGGGTCATAGGAGAGGACCGCAAGGTTTGCGGTATCGGATTCGGGAACCATACCCTCAGGCACGTTTGAGACCGTACCGCAGAGCGCCTTTTTTGCAAGCATATCCATTGTGGGTTTGTTTGCAACGTCCATGGGCGTTTTGCCGCCGAGAGATTCTATTTTTCTGTCCGCCATTCCGTCGGGGATAAGTACTAAGTATTTCATATTAACGACCTCTTTTGTTAAATGCAGTTTTTTTATAATAATATAATATTATATCATATAATCTTAGAGTATACAAGAGAATTTAAAGGAATTTTTTGATTTCAAGAAGGTTTTTCAGCACCGGAACGCCGCATTCTGCAAGCTTTTCGTCCGATTGATGCCCTCCCGAGATAAGTACGCACTCGACTCCCATACTTTTTGCAGTCTTTGCATCATGCTCGGTGTCTCCGATAAACAGCGCGCGCCTTGGCTTCACCTTATCCATCCAAGCCATACCAAGCTCGACCTTGCTGTGCGCGTATATGTTGTCAAGTCCGAGTACGTCAGAAAAGTAATCCCTTATCACAAGCTCCGATAACTGTGATTCGAGCATATCTTTTTCGGTGGCGGAAAGGATCATCTGAGGAATACCGAGCGAGGATATTTCTTCAAGTATCTCGCGTACACCCGGGCAGAGAGGAGCGTGCTTTACGTTTTCAAGATAAAGAGCCACCCACTCGTGAGCTATCTTGTCGTATGGCTCGGCATCGAAGTCAAATCCCAGCCGCTTGTAGTATTCAATTATCGGAAATCCGAACACCCTGTGGTATTCTTCAACACTGTCAATAGTATTAAGTCCTCTTGCCGAAAGGAGTGTGTTTACGCTTATAATTCCCGTCCTTACGTCGTCGAGTATCGTTCCGTTGAAATCCCATACTATATGCGAATATTTCATTTTTCTGTCCTTTGTCTTTTTTTGTTGAAATAATTTTATCATATTTGGGACGATATTGCAAATCAAATTGACAAAAAGGCATTTATGTTGTATAATGGATTATCACTTTTCGGAGGTTTTTTATGCTCGAACAAAAACACATAGACATAATCTGCAACGCCCTCGGAATAACCGAAAAAGATATCACCGAAATAAAGGAAAACCGCGGCGGATTCAGTAATTTTACATACGTTGTGTCGGTCTCTGACGGGAACAAATATCTCTACCGTATTCCCGGGCCTCGCACGGAGATACTTTGCGACAGATATGCGGAGCTTGAGACTCATAAGCTTCTTGCCCCCTATAAGTTTACACAGGAGATAAAGTATTTCGATCCCGAGACAGGTCTTATGCTTTGCTACTACTATCCTGTGGCAAGACCCGCTTCCAAGGACAATAAAGCCGATTGGGTCGCCTCTGCCGCTATGATACGCAAGTTCCACGGATTTCCCATAAAGCTCGCGCTTGACCTCTCAAATTTTGACAGAATAGAGCGCAATGAAAAGCTTTACCACGAATGCGGCGGAAGATTTTCGGATGAGTATTACTCATACATGAGCGAAAAATTCCCTATACTTAAAGAAATATACGAAAAATACGCAACACCCGCGGTTCCGTCAACAGGTGATTTCACACCCGGAAACGTTCTCTTTGTCGAGGGCGGTGAGGTCGTTATGATAGACCTTGAATATACCGCAAACGCAGACCCATATACCGATATATCGATATTCACACACGATATGAGACTTAACGACGCAGAGTCGCTTGAGTTTCTCGGAATGTACCTCGGCAGAACACCGACACGCGAGGATAAGATAAAATTCTTCCTGCAGTGCGCGTTTACAGGTATCCGCTGGTACACGTGGGCGTGGTGCAAGATGATACTCGGCGGTCCGAAGGACTTTTACGAAGATTTTGCCATCTTTTCGCTTGACTACGCACAAAAGCATTACGACGTCGTATGTGAGCTTGTAAAATAAATTAAAGGCACCGAAAAGGTGCCTTTTATATTTACATAAAGAGAACGACAAGGGGCTTTCTCCCGATTCTGCGGAGGGCAAATTTGTAGCAGAGCAGCTTGAGACCTTTGAGGAGCTCAAGAGACTTTGGACAGAGGCGGTCGTTGAGGCAAGCGAGAATTATGCGGGCAAAACGGCACAAAAAAACACCGCAGAGAGCGGTGTGAAGTATTCTCGTCGTTATGAATCTGTTAAACCTAATGAGAAAATTCTCGAAATGGTTGACAAAGTTTATGCCGGAACGTATAAAGACAATGAAAAAATTTACCTTGGCGAAGTACCGACAAATATTGCAAAACGAATATATGAATTAACCCAAATAGACGTAACAGGGTTCAAAACGGTAATCGAGGCAAGGCAAGTCAGTCACATTATAAAAGATCACGGCATTTTCGGCGATACAGATCAATCAATGAAAGATGCTAACGACATCGCAAAAATTGAATATACTTTGAAAGAACCTGACGATATATCGGAGTCGGGAAAAACGCAAGCGTATTCGTATATGAAGAACGGCAGAAACAAAACCGCTAATGCTGTGCTTTATGAAAAAAGAATCGGAGATAAGTCGTACTATGTTGTACAGGCCGTGCCAGATACAAAAGCAAAGGCGGTATATATAGTAACAGCGTTTATAGGTAAAAGCGGATATAAAAAAGAAGCTTCACAGCTCATCAATGCAAATCGCCTTGATGTAACGTCTAAAAACGGTTCTGTGAATGCTTCTACACCCATTATACGCGATACCGACGCATCTGTCAAGAGGAAAAATTCGCTAAAGCAAAAAGATGCGGATTATCTCGCTGCTGTAGAGCGCGGAGATATGGATGCGGCGCAGAGGATGGTATACGAAGCGGCAAAAGCGGCGGGGTACGATTATCACTTGTACCATGGCACAAATGCCGATTTTACAAAATTTGATCTGCGTAAGTATGGCGGTAAAAACGGCAAGGGAGAAGGATACGGAATCTACCTTGCCGCAAACAGAGAGATTTCTGCGCCTTATGGAAAGAATGTTATAGAGTCATATACCAAGTTCAACCGATGCAAAGATGATACGTACAAGGGA
>JAZNZQ010000247.1:0-4524 GCA_045595035.1 Eubacteriales bacterium
CTCGCAGTGCGAGATGAAGCGAGGAAAAAGGAGGGGCAGTAACACGGCGATTGGCAAGCGATTTTTTGAGCGCAGACAGAGCCGATGTTACAACCGGGAAATCTCTCCATCTCCGCCAATAAAAAAGGATACCGCAAGGTATCCTTTTTTATTGGTATCGATAGATTTGAACTCGAGCGACGGGAACCGGTCGTGGGGGACGTTTCCGAGCGCTCGCAGTGCGAGATGAAGCGAGGAAAAAGGAGGGGCAGTAACACGGCGATTGGCAAGCGATTTTTTGAGCGCAGACAGAGCCGATGTTACAACCGGGAAATCTCTCCATCTCCGCCAGCAAAAAAGGATACCGCAAGGTATCCTTCTTTATCGTTTTCTTACCACATTTTTATTTTGAAGATGACCTTCTTAAGGTCTGTGGGAGCGCCGACGTAGCATGCAGGCATATGAGCATCCTCGGGAAAAGCCACCCAGAAGTCGCCGGGGTTGATCTTTACCGTCGAGCCGTCACCGTCATAAAGTCGGCAATCGTCACCGACAAGCTCGGCAGGTGTCACATCTGCGATATTCGCATGCTTTATCCATTCGCCGCCGCGGAGAATGTACTGAAGGTCGATATACTTGAAATGCGACTCAAATCTTCCCTTTTCGAGCTCTCCCATCTGCGGCTCTGTCACAATATAGTAGAGATCCTCTCCCGCAACGTCGTATGTGCCTGCGGGGGTCTCGGGATCAAACTCCGCCATGAGCACCAGAGCTTTGTCGAGATTTTCGTTCATACCAAGGTATGTCTTATAATTCTTTGCTTTATCGATTATCATTTTCGGTCTCCTTTTTATCGATTTTTTCTCATTTTATCACAGCATTTAGCTTTTTTCAAGAGCTATACAAAAGATAGACGACTAATATCTTGATTTTTTTTACATAATATGTTAGAATAGCATTTAGAACTCAAGAAAGGATATTAAATAATATGGGAAAGAAATCAAGAGTCAAGGCGGCGCGTCAGGTTGAAAAAGAACTTTTGGACGCAAAGCGCGCTGAACAGAAAAAGGAACAGCAGAAAACAACAAAGACGGTCATCATTTCGGTATGTGCATGCTTGCTTGCGATCGCGGTATTCTTCGGAGCTACTGCAGCCGTAACAGGAAGCGGCGTACTTCTTCGCGGTGCAGTATCGCTTTCAACAGAACATACAGAAGTGGACAACGCAATGCTCTCCTACTTCTTCTATAATGAATTTTATAACTTTTTGAATCAGAATGCAACCGTTGCTCAGCAGAAGGGACTTAGCTCCACGCTCTCGCTCAAGCAGCAGAATTACACCGAGGATATCACTTGGTTCGACTACATCATGGGTCGCGCCGTTAACAATCTCTCGCAGTATCTTATGCTTGCAGAAGCCGCAAAGGCAGACGGACTTGCACTTGATGACAGCGATTACAAAATAATAGATGAAAATATAACATCTCTTGAAGCAAACGCGAAGGAAGCGGGAGTTTCAAAGGCAAAATATATTTCCGCAAACTACGGACGCGGCGTAAAGGAAGACGACATCCGCCGTGCGCTCGAATTAGTCCAGCTTGCAGACAAGAAGAATACTGCCATCATCGATTCTATCAGCTTCACAGACGACGAGATGGCAAAGCATTTCGACGAGAACAAGGATCTTTTCACATATGTCAGCTACAAGGCCTTTGATATGGATCCCGAGGAATACTACGGAACAAACGAATTTACAGAGGACGAGCGTCTTGCAGTCTCGACAATGGCTACTATGCTCGGTGCTTCGAGATCTGCCGAAGAGTTTGACACAAGAGTGAAGGAATACCTCACCGGAATGTACAAAAACATCGACAAGGAGCTTACGGCAGAGGAGCTTGAGGCACGCATTGCCGCAACCAACGTTACCGACGATTCAAACTATTCCGATGCATTCGCCAAGTGGGCTTGGGACGATGCGAGAAAAGCGGGCGACACGACCGTTATCTCCGAGGGCGACAAGCACACGGCTTACCTTTTGACAGAACCGGCACATAAGCTTGATTACACAACAAAGAACGTAAAGCAGATGCTCTTCAACACAGGCAACTACGAGAACGCCGATGCCGCAAAGGCAGAAGCCGAGAAGGTGCTTGCTGAATGGAAGGCAGGCGCATCTACAGCTGAGAGCTTTGATGCACTTGCCAAGGAAAAGAACGAGGGCGCCGCAATGGGTCTTGCATCCTCTTACGATAACCTCATGAAGAATATCGGTCTTGACGAATTCGAGGATTGGTTGTACGATGAGGCAAGAAAGCCCGGCGACGTTGATATCGTAAAGACATATTACGGATACCACATCATGTATTTCGTCGGTGACGGCATTCCCGCATGGGAGGTCGAGGTCGAGGCGGCAATGACCGACGAAAAGTATCAGGAGATCATGGAAGAGCTTGAGAAGACATACACCGTAACATACAACGAAAGCAAGTATGACGGCGTATCAGGCAAATTCCCCAAGCTTTAATAAAAAACGCTCTGCGGGGCAGTCGCTTCGGCTGCTCCGCACTTATTTTGAGGTTAGAAACAATGAAGCTTAAATCAATTCTAAACAGCATGCTCCTCGTGCTCACGGCACTCATCTGGGGCAGCGCATTCGTGGCTCAAAGCGTTGCGATGGATGCCATCAAGCCCTTTACCTTCAACACCGTGAGAAATTTTCTCGGTTCTCTTGTGCTTATCCCTCTTGTGCTCTTTTTACGCTCGAGAAGAACGCCCGAGGAGAAGGCAAAGGAAAACAAAAAGACTCTGCTTCTCGGCGGCGTATGCTGCGGTGCGGTGCTTGCCGTTGCAAGTATCCTTCAGCAATACGGCATTGCGATGAGTACGGTCGGAAAATCCGGCTTTATCACCGCGATGTACATAATACTCGTCCCGATAATCGGGGTCATATTCTTTAAGAAGCGATACTCTGCGCTGCTTTGGGTCGGAGTTGCGGCATCGCTTGTCGGACTTTGGCTTCTCTGTATGATGGGCGAAACGTCGTTTGGCATAGGAGACCTGATGCTCCTTTTTTGCGCCATCGCGTTCTCGGGACACATACTTATAATCGACCACTTCTCGCCGAAGGTCGACTGCGTTGCAATGTCCTGCATACAGTTTTTCGTGTGCGGTCTGCTCTGCGCCGGACCGATGCTCATTTTTGAGACTCCATCGATATCCGATATCATCGCGGCAAGAGTACCGATACTCTACGCGGGCATCATGTCGAGCGGTGTTGCGTACACGCTTCAGATAGTCGGACAGAAACGCACACCGCCCGTGCTTGCATCGATGATATTCAGTCTTGAATCGGTATTTGCGGCTCTCTCGGGCTGGCTGTTCCTTCACGAAAGCATGTCCTTCTTTGAATTCCTTGGTTGCGCGCTCATGTTTGCGGCAATAATCGTTGCACAGCTCGCGCCCGAAAAGAAGGAGGAGCTATTATGAGTAAGCAAAAGTGGAAGGGCGGCACACTGCTCTCACCCGTGCCTCCCGCGATGGTCTCCTGCGGCACACAGGAGAAGCCCAACGTGCTGACTATCGCCTGGACGGGAATTATCAACACCCATCCGCCGAAGACCTACATCTCGGTCCGCCCCACAAGACATTCCTATAATATAATAAAGGAATCTGGCGAATTCGTCATCAATCTTACGACACGCGAGCTTGTACGCGCGGCAGATTATTGCGGTGTACATTCGGGCGCGCACAAGGACAAATTCAAGCTCTGCTCGCTCACCGCCGAGCCATCACACGAGGTAGGAGCCCCGAGTATTGCCGAGAGCCCCGTTTCGCTCGAATGTAAGGTATTTGACGTTATTGAGCTTGGCACACATCATATGTTTTTAGCAGATATCGTTGCCGTGGGAGTTGACGAAAAATACGTTGATGCGGACGGAAAGCTACGGCTTGACAAATGCGCGCTTGCGGCTTATGCACACGGCGACTACTACGAGCTTGGTAAAAAGATAGGCAATTTCGGCTTCTCGGTAAAAAAGAAGCATAAGAATAAAAAGGGGACAAAGAAATGACAGAACGTCTTAAAAGGATAAACGAGCTTGCACACAAGGAAAAAGAGGTCGGGCTCACAGAAGAAGAAAAGGCAGAGCAAAAGGTGCTTCGCGATGAGTACATCAAGGCATTTCGCGCAAATATGAGAGGCATACTTGACAACACCTACATCAAGCGCGAGGACGGCACAAAGACAAAGCTCGAGCCGAAAAAGAAATAAGAACGGCAAAGGGGACTTTTTTAAAAAAAGTCCCCTTTTGAATCCCCAAAAACTTTTGAACCATTGATTTTTTTGTCAAAACATGCTATAATTAAAATACAAAATACAGCTTCGGAGGTATCACTATGAAAAGAATTATTGCACTCGCACTCGCGCTCATCCTTGCGCTCTCTATGCTCGTTCTCGCTTCCTGTGAGAAAACATGCAAATACGAGGGCTGTGAAAAAGAGCCCGCTGAAGAATGCGAAGGATACTGCAAGCCCCACTACGCTATC
>JAZNZQ010000248.1:0-3138 GCA_045595035.1 Eubacteriales bacterium
CCCACTTCAGACTCCCCGCAAGTACGTCAGCGCGTCTCTGTTTTTGTTTTGCAGACTATATAGAGGGGAGTCGAACGCAGTGAGCAAAACAATCCGGTGAATTGTTTTGCGAGCGGTGACCGAAGGATTTTGCGAGGCATAGCGAAAAAGGCACCTTTGTTGGTTTATCACACGAAATATTATGAAATAAGCCACAATTAACACTCGGCAACCGTTAGCAGAAAAAGACACCAATTGGCGTCTTTTTCTTTACATAACCTCCAAAATATGCTATACTGAAAAGGAAAGGCGGCGAGCAAAAATGAAAAAGGCAGCAGTTTTTATTCTTTTAGGGCAATCAAACGCAGTCGGGCACGCAATACCGATGCGTGAAGAGGATATTATAAGTGCTCCGTTGAAGAACGTATTTGGATTGAGCCGTGAACACAACCAATCATTTGACCAAACCGCTCTTGTATGGAGCGGATATACAAGCTTTGGCATGAATCTTGCCGAGGCGCAGGACAACACATATTCGGTTGCAAACTGCCTGGCATCGATTTGGCAAAAGCACATAGACGACGGCAACAAATACAACTTTCCCGATCTTTACATCATTCAGATAGCCATCGGTGCACAAGGCGTAACCGATGCTTATATGTGGTATCCCGAAAGAGAGCCGAAGCTCGTTCCGGGCAAGCTCGGGACGGTAGACATATCGCTCTTCCCTTTTTGTAAGCATATTTTCTCCTTGCTCAATGACAGCTTTTCAAAAATGGGCAAGGAATTTGAAATAATCGGACTTCATTGGCGCGGTGGAGAAAACGACGTCACCGCCACAAAGGAGTATCTGTCAACGCATCTTGAATCGATATACAGCCGTATCTTTGACGAATTCAGCACTATACTTGATAGTCCGCCGATCATATTGCACAAGATAATTTGTCCCGACCGAATGAACGACATGGACCCCACGGGAAGGTATCTCGAAAACATGCACTACATAAATGAAGTGTTCTATAAGATGAAAGCAAAATATGAAAACATTTCTGTTTTTAACGCACAAAACTCGCCGTATTATGATCCCGACGTTCGAGGAAATTCTCTGTTCATAGACGATGCCGTTCACTACACACCCGAGGTGAATAAGTGGGTAGCAAAAAAGATTTTCGAGGAGAGAATAACAAAATGATACATTCCGATTGGCATATACACAGCGAATATTCCTACGATGCGAGCTTACCTCTTGAGGTAATAGCCGAGAACGCAAAGGAACAGGGACTGCATTTTGTAGGAATAACCGACCATATGAATTTCAATGATGAAAGCTTCAAAAACGATGTAAAAAGGAGCGCAGAAGCGGTAAAGGAAGCTCAGAAAAAGTATCCCTTTATAGTGTCGGGGGTCGAACTGACCCCCGTACCCGCGCCCGAGCTCGAATACATTGCAAAGCACGGAAATCGTGACAGATACGAACCGCCCGTACAAAGTGCTCCATACGGTATCGGGCTTGCCGCAACAAAAGACGAGCTTATCTCACTCGGTATCAGGTATGCGATAGGTGCATCGCATTGGCGCGCAGATATTCACAACGGAAAGCTATATCACCATGACCTTGATGCGTGTATACGCGAGTGGTACCGTCAGCAGATGTATCTTGCCGTCGACGAGCGCGTGACTATTCTCGGTCACCCCTGGTATATCGGAAAAGGGCTCTGGTACGAGGATTTTTCCGTGATCCCGCACTCGATGAATATGGATATTGCATCGGCACTCAAGGAAAACGGCAAGTATGTTGAATGCAATCTGTACTTCTTTGAGAACGCGAAGGTCAGCGAAAAATTTAGACATCAGTACGCGGAATTTTTGCGTGAGCTATATGAAATGGGAATTTCAGTTACATACGGCTCAGATATGCATCATAATTATGATGACAAAAGATCCCTTCCCGAAAAATATCTCGCAGCAGCGGGCTTTTCTGACGGAGATTTTTCGGAGCTTTGCGAAAAGGATCTTTGGTAAAAACAAAAAGTGTACCAATTATGTTGTTGGTACACTTTTTGATTTTTTATGGGGTTATTTTGTTCTTTTTTCGTCATTTGCTTGACAAAGATATAAAACGTGATAAAATTAAAAGCAAGGATGTGCAGGATGCTCTACAATCCCGCAATGTACACAATATGGATCCAGGAAGACGGTAAAATGAATGTAATAGAAAAGCTATATATGGATCGCGACTCCTATATAAAATACGGGCCGATAAATATCGTTATATTCGGCGACAGTGTATCGCATGCAAGCTTTAACGGATACAATGATTACGAAAATGTGTATTGGAATCTGTTAAAAAAGAAGCTCTATGCGATCCGCTCATACGTTCCCGTAAACATGATATGTGCCTCCATCGGCGGGCTTACGGCAAAGCAGTCGCTTTCAAGATTTGAGTCGCAAGTTCTCGTTCACAAGCCCGACCTCATCATTGTTTGCTTCGGCTTGAATGATGTAAACGGTACGCTTGAAGATTATCTCGGAGCTCTTGAAGAAATGTTCAAAAAATCCAAGAATAGCGGATGCGACGTTATTTTCATGACGCCGAATATGCTTTGTACAAGAGTTGCCGACGATGCGCCCGAGGAATATAAAGCTTATGCAGAGAGAATGGCAAAATACCAGAACGAGGGCAGAATGGATGAGTACATATACTCTGCAAAGCAGCTCGCAGAGGGTATGGGCGTCATGGTATGCGATTGCTATTCAAAGTGGAAAGAGCTTTCCAAAGCAGAGGATATCACGCTTCTTCTTTCCAACAGAATAAATCATCCAACTCCCGAGATGCACGAGCTGTTTGCAGACTCGCTGTATGAGATAATAACGAAAAACAAAATTACCGTCGCAGCCAACGATGACGGAATGTATAAACAGTAAGGAGATCAAAATGAAAACAATTACGATAGTGGGCGCGGGCATGATGGGCTCGGCGCTGGCTTTCCCCGCAAGAGAAAACGGAAACGAAGTGCGACTTGTCGGTACACATCTTGACCGTGAGATAATCGACGAGTGCAAAAAATGCGACAAGCACCCGAAGTTCGACCGTCCCTTCCCCGCAGGCATAAAATATTATCAGATAGAGGAGCTTGATGCGGCACTCGACGGCGCAGA
>JAZNZQ010000249.1:0-4300 GCA_045595035.1 Eubacteriales bacterium
GACTTATTTGTAAAATGTGTATTTTCAAGTCCAAGCTCATCCGCTTTTTGGTTCATCATCGCGGCAAAATCTTCAATACTTCCTGCCGTATGTATAGCAATGGCCGCGGCAGCATCATTGGCGCTCTCAAGCATAAGAGCATAGAGGAGCGATTCCATCGTTATCTTTTCGCCCGCAAACAGATATATCGACGAGCCCTCAACACCGGCTGCCTCGGGGGAGACGGTCACGGTCTCATCAAGCTCTGTGTGCTCGAGCGCAACAAGCGCGGTCATTATTTTCGTTGTGCTTGCCATGGGAAGCTTTGACTCTGCATTCTTTTCAAGCACTATCCTTCCCGTATCTGCCGATATAAGCACAGCCGCCTTTGCCGAAAGCTCGAGTGCTTTTGCGGGTAACGGCGGGAATGATGCCAATAAGAGAAGTAGGGAAAAGATATGAGACGGTATCCTTTTTTTCATATCCACACTCCGAAATAGAATTATAGTAATCTATATTTAGGAGGGCGGATTTTTAGTACATGCTTATTTCTCTTCGGGAGCCGCCGCTTCTTCGGGAGCATCCGTTTTTTCGGCTTCTTCTTTCTTCTTAGAGAATACTGCCTTGAACTTTTCGATGATCTCGGGAGAACGCTCGATGAAGGAGCTTATTTGATCGATGGCATCGTTCTGTTGCGGCTTGGAGACGTTGAGAAGCTCCACCGCACCTGTTGATGAGATGACGAGAAATCCGACAGGGGATACGGTCACACCGGTGCCGTTGCCGCCGCCGAAATTCTTGCTTGCCTTTTCCTGTACGGCTTTGCCCGAATAATCAAGTCCGCCCGATGCAAAGCCGACGGCGATCTTGGATACCGGAATGATAGTGGTGCCGTTGGGGGTGCTTATGGGTGTGCCGATGACCGTGTTTGCATCGACCATGGAACGTACATTTTCAAGAGAAGTCTGGATTATGTCGTTGAGCTTGTTCTCGTTCATATTTGTGTTCCTTTCTTGGAATTATATTTTCATTTTTGTTTTTACGTAACCGAATGCCGTGCGAAAGACAATGTCAAGTGCCTGCCCCACTGTGAGCGAAAAAGCTATGTGAAGATCAAACACCGTCTTTTCTGCGGTAAAATCGGGTCTTACCGATATCTCGGTATTCTTCGTTCGTTTGAGATTTGTGAATCGGTCGAGTATCTCTACAAGATAAGCCACGCTCTGGCAGAGGTAGCCGTACGTGATGGCGGTCGCCGCCGCGTCCTCTCCGCCGATCATTATGTTAAGACGGGCAAGGTCTATTCGAAGATGACCGAAAAAGCGCCGCAGGAAGATCGACAAAAGTAACCGCACAAGCCGTACGGTATCGAGTATCGGCGGCTTTGCCTTTTTCTTTTCGGGATGTGCCTTAGCTTCTTTTGCTTCTGCTTTTTTTGCCGCCTTCTTTTCGAGCTTTTTCTTTTCTTTATCGGCTTCCTTTTTCTGTCTTTTAAGAAGTTTTTTCCTTGTGTAATCGGATGGCTTTACCGGCCTTTCTTTTTTGGGGATAAGCTTTATTTTAAAGAAAAGCACCTTTGCGTAAAGGATAAGCTCGTCTGAATATTCTATTACTATCTTTATTCTTGTCAAAAGGAGCGCGGCTATAACAAGTGCGATAATGATTATAACTTTAAGCGCTGTCATAAGCTCTCCTTTCGATGCGGTCTGTTATTCTTCGGTGCCGACCTCTGTATCTATCGTTATCTGTTCTTCATTTGCTACGGGGGTCTCGGGTGCTATTGGCAGATTCTCCACCTCGGGAAGCTCCAAGAGGGAAGTGAGTCCGAAGCAACGAAGGAAGTTATCGGTCGTACCGTAAAGTCTGGGTCTGCCGGGGGCATCGAGCACGCCGCACGCTTCGATAAGCTCCTTTTCGAGCAGCGAGTTTACCGCATAAGAGCTGTCGACTCCGCGTACCGTGTCGATAAACGAACGGGTGACCGGCTGGTTATATGCTATGACCGAGAGCACCTCAAGAGAGGATGCCGAGAGGTTACCGCCGCGACGAATACCGAGCGCCTCTCTGATGTAAGGCATAAATTCCTCGCGCGTGCAGAGCTGACATTCTTCATCAAAGCAGAGCATCATGATGCCGCGGTTGTTTTCGGGCGAGTTGTACTTTTGCGCGAACTCTTGCATAACGAGCTTCATATCACGCTCGCTTTGTCCCAGAACCTCACCGAGCTTCGAATAGCTTATCGGATGTCCCGCCGCAAACAGTATCGCCTCCGCGGTCTTTTCTATTTGGGAGAGGGTGAGTTCCATATTCTCGTTGTTATCCATTGTCATTTCCTTTCTTTAAGAGGGGAGAGCCCCGACGTCAAGCTCGAGCTTCTCGTCTTCTTTTTCGGGATTTATGGAGAACATCACGTTTTCGTCGATGTTTCCGCTTTCTTCGTCGTCAACTATAAGTATCTGCCTCATTTTTACAAGCTCAAGCACCGCAATAAAAATTGCGATAAGCTCGGAACGCGATTCGGCATCTGTTATAAGCGTGCCGAGAGATGCCTTTTTCTTGTCCTTCAGCTTTTTTAATACGCCTGTTATCTTTACCTCGACCGAAACGACCGGCTTTTTTATCATGGGCGAGAAGTGTGTCTTTTCGGCTGTGTCGAGCATCTTGTTGAAGAGAAGTATCTTCCTTAGTGCCTTTTCAAGCAGCTCCTTGTCATGTTCCGCCACAAATTTGCGGTCGGGTGAGATCTCGTCGGTCTCCTTTATCATTCTGCCCGAATAAAAGGCATACAGAGGAGCAAGCTTTTCCGCCGCTGCCTTTGCTCTTTGATACTGCAAAAGCGCTTCGGCAAGATCCTTTCTCGGATCCTCCTTTTCCTCCTCGGGACGCGGAAGCAGCATCTTGCTCTTGATAAGCATGAGCTCGCTTGCCATTATGATAAACTCGGTGGCAAGCTCGAGGTCCATCTTTTTTGCCTCGTCAAGATATTCCATATATTGGTCGCATATCAGCGATATCGGGATGTCCGAGATGTCGACCTTATTTTTTGCAATAAGCGATAACAGAAGGTCGAGCGGTCCTTCAAACTGTTCAAGTTTGTAGCTTAAATTTTCCATAAGATATCCTTACTTTACTGTCAGAATATGGGTATTAGATTTACAAGTGCATTCATGCCGTTAAATATCGCGCCCGAAATAAACGAGAGCGGTCCCGTGAGTACACCGAGCCAAAAGAGTGCAAGGATGGCAAGAGAAATGTATCTCTCATATTTCATCACGCCGAAATACCACTTTGGCGGAAGCACGATATAGAGTATTCTCGAGCCGTCAAGCGGGGGCATCGGAATGAGATTGAATACCGCGAGGTTGATGTTGAGATATGCAAAGAGCATAAAGAACTGTATGGTGACCTCTGCGACTGTAAGCGCCTTTTGCGTGGGAAAGCTCATATTTGAAAATATAAGGATCGCGACGTTTAAAAGTATCACCCCGAGAAAGCCGAGAATCAGGTTTGACACGGGCCCTGCAAGTGCGGAAAGAGCCATGTCGCGTCTGGGCTTCTTGAAATTCCTTGCGTTTATCGGTACCGGCTTTGCCCAGCCGAAACGGAATATGAGCATACAGATAAATCCGATAAGATCGAAGTGCTTTATGGGATTCATCGTGATCCGTCCGAAATTTCTTGCCGTCGGGTCGCCGAGCTTGTACGCCGCCCATGCATGAGCCATCTCGTGTACCGGAAGCGATATGAGAATTATCGGGAGCACGAGCAGAAACTGCATCATGCTTTCCATGGAAAAATCAAACATTGTTTTATCTCCCTGACTTTAGATTTTTGCATGCTTTAAGATCTCACTCCAAAGTTCGTTTTTTCCTTCCTTTGAAAGGGAGGAGAATGGGATTACCGTAGTGCCCTCGGCTACGTCGGGATCGTTTTCTATATCCTCGAGTATAGCACGTCGGTCGGTCTTGTTGAGTTTGTCTATCTTGGTTACGGCGACGATGTAGGGAAAGCCCGCTTCGTTCATATACCGAAGCATCATTCTGTCGTCAGCGGTGATGCCCGCTCTTGAGTCGATGAGCTGGACAACGGCGCGAAGAAGGTCTATGTTCTTGTTTGCGGTGAAATATCCGTCGGTAAGCTGTGACCATTTTGCCTTGTCGGCTGCTGCGCGTTTTGCGTATCCGTAGCCGGGAAGATCGACAAGAAAGAGCTTTTTGTCAACGTCGTAGAAGTTGACCGTGATGGTCTTGCCGGGGGCGGAGCTGACCCGCGCCAGGCTCTTGCGACCCAGCAGGGAGTTGATCAGGGAGCTTTTGCCCAC
>JAZNZQ010000250.1:0-2710 GCA_045595035.1 Eubacteriales bacterium
ACATTCTCTCTCGGCTTGAAAACAAGCGTGCGGATCATCAATATCAAAAGAAACAGAACAACTGCAAAAACGGGTATCAGCCACCACATATCAGAGCCATCTTTTCTTGTACATTATTCTCGCGACCGCAACGGTAAACACAACTCCGACCGGTACCATAATGCCGACCGTGCCTGCATTCAGCGCGGGAACAAAAATAAAGAGAATGAGCATGAGGATTATCAGTGCTATCGAAAGCTTTGCGTTCTTGGATATGAACACCACCGCAAGACCTCCAAAAAGCGCGGGGAGTATCATATCAAACGCGGGCTTTAGCACAGCCGACTCGAGAATGGGAGTAAGCGGCACTATACATATCACGCCGATAACGATAATAAGAGTTGTAACTATGCTTGACACCGCGATGGCGATGGTGGAGATGACCTCTCCCTCCTCGCTCGATGCCTTGACCTTTGCACGCTCCATTGCATCTATGGCACACGGAAGCTTTAGGTTGGAAATATTACCCGTAACAAACGACAGATAGGTTCCACCCGCACCGAGCATTGGCACGTATGTAAATATCTCTATTATTCCGACCGCCCAATACATAGGCGCGGTTGCAAGAAGCCCCTGTGCGAGAATCTTAAGATTGGGCGCGGTCTTGAATATCAAGGATACTGCGACAGGAAACAGAAGTATGATGAGTCCGACAACGATGCCCCAAGCACGTCCGTCGCGGTGAACACTGTCCATATACGAAAGCTTATTTGTTTTCTTCATATCGTCCGCCTCCTTAACCTAACCATGCCGTAAACGGGATAGCAGATGCCATACCGAGCACCAAGCTGAACGGCAGCGCATAATCCTCGAGCCATCTGATACCGCCCTTTCTTGCCATGAGGCCGCAGACAGCCATAACGGCAGCCGAAACTACCATGACGCATACGGGAATAAGACCTGCAGTCTCGCCAGAGAAAACGCTTCCGACATCGCAGAAGACGTAGCCGAGGAATGCAGATATCATACCGAGAAACATTGCATTATTGAATATCTCGCCCCATTTTTTGTCCTTCATTCCCATCTTCATCATTCCGCCCTGGATCCTCTTTGTAACGAACGGAACAAACACCAGTCCCGCCGCGATACCGATGGTCATTACCCAAAGAATGGTCACGTATATCGAAGGATCTGTAACCGTCTCACTTGCCGAGAGTCCCGCCGCAGTAAGAGCGTTTTGCGCCGCGATGTTCTCATAGGTTATCGAGCCGATGACCGAGAGACGAAGCCACGGAAGCGCAACTCCGAGCGCCTTTGAGAGCACGACTACACCGACTAAGACAGACACAGCGGGAGCTATTGTAAATACACCCGCCGAGGATATCGTCTTCTTAACGGTATCGCTGCCTATTCCAAGTTCCTTTGCGCGGCGTGTCGCCTTCAAAAGAAAGTATACCGACTGTGCAAGCACGACGGCAATAATAATGCCGACGAGGATGAACAGTATCGGATGGTTTACGTTAAATACCATTTTATCACCTCATATTTACTTGATAATAACTACTTTACCACAAAATGCAAGATTTCGCAATAGAAAAAGCCGAGTTTCCTCGGCTTTTGTTTTATAATTTAATGAGCGTATATCCGCAATAGAAGCATTCCTTGCTTTCGTTACTGTTATGTGAGCCGCAGATGACACAATCGAGAGTATCGGAGTTATGTCTTACTACATAATAATGCTCAAGTCCGTAAAAATGATAGACAATGTCACCCACAGAATAGTCCTCGGTGTGGTGCTCTATCTTACCTTGTGAAGGGACGTCGGCACCGTTATAAAGCTTCGCGCCGAATTCCTTTACGGCTATCTTTCTAAGCTTGCCCGACTCGGTCTTGACCCACAGATATACGGTGTTTTTCGTGTATGGCGTTCCCTTTCCGTTTCCTTCAGTATGAAACGCCGTCCCGGACTTGATCTCAACAGAGATCACCTTGCCGCACCAATTTCTGTCGATAAGCTTGATGGGAACGCCTGATATGATAAAAGGTAAAAGCATAACAACAATATAAGCCCCTATTTTAAGCTCGCGGGAAAATGAAAACATCCTTTCTCCCCAAAAATAAAGTATCGTACCAAACAATATCATGAGCAAAACGCATTTTATTATCCTCTTTGCAACGGTTTTATGTACATAATGTTCAATGTCCGCCGGTAACATAATTTTTTTCATGATATCCTCCGATAATAATTGCATATAAATTATATCACGCAGTCACGTGATTGTCAAGTGAGTTCGTAGTATTAAAAGTAAAAATACAGGATTCCGAACCTAAAAGGAATGCTTTCGCATTCCTTCAAAACTTGCATCATATCTCTGCTTATCGCTTCCCTCTGCCGCAAGTTTCATGCATCCTCTCAATCTGTTAAGATAGGCCAAAACAAAAACGCCCCTTACGGAGCGTTCTTGTTTTGGCCCACCCTACAGGATTCGAACCTGCGACCATCGGAATCGGAATCCGGTACTCTATCCAACTGAGCTAAGGACGGTTACCAGTAAAGTATACCACATTTTTCTTCTTTAGTAAAGTCTTAAGCGTAAATTATTTTATATTTCCCTCTTATTCTGACAAGTATTCCCTCATTTATCATTGACTGTTTTGCATTTTTGTGGTATAATACGCATATATTTGTATTTAAAAGGATTTTTCTATCATGCTTGCAACCGAAAGAGAA
>JAZNZQ010000251.1:0-5616 GCA_045595035.1 Eubacteriales bacterium
TGACGATGTCATCGACTTTGCCGAATCCGACAAATCGAAGAAGCCGGTCATCGTTTCCGACGCGGCAGACTCGCCCAATGGCGGAGCTGTCGGTGACAGTGTTGCTGTAGCGCTCAAGATGATGGAGCGCGGCTCTAAGCTTACGTTGGGTATGTTCGTAGTCGATCCCGAAGCGGCTGCAAAGGCATTCCGGGTAGGCGTCGGAAATGAGGCCGAGTTTGAGGTCGGTGCAAAGTTCACTCCCGGTATGCCCGGCCCCTTAAAGGCGGTGGGCAGAGTCAGATCGCTCCACGACGGATTCTTCCTTCAGGAAGGCCCCGCAGGAAAGGGATTTGCAAACTATTGCGGCAAGACAGCCGTTGTCAGCTTCGGTACCATAGATATGATGATATGCGAAAAGCCGGGTGCATCGGGTGACCCTCAGATACTCCGTCACTTTGGAATCGAGCCCAAGCTTTACGACCTTATCGTAGTAAAGGCGAATACATCCTTTAAGGTTTCTTACGGTCCGTTTGCGGGAGAAATATGCTATGCGGATACTCCCGGTGCCGGCGCATCGAACCTCCATTCGCTCGATTGGAAGAAGAAGCCGAAGGGACTTTATCCCTTTGATCTCCCCGAGGACTACAGACCTGCACCCGCAAAGATCTGGAGAAGATAAAATTTACGAATAAATGCTTGACTCGCGCATATTTGTGTGATAGAATATATAATCATTTAATATGAAAGGTTTTGGTGAAACACAAATGGAAAAGGTAAGAGCGGGTATCGTCGGAGCGACAGGTATGGTAGGTCAGCGTTTTATTACGCTCCTTGAGAATCACCCCTATTTTGAAATAACAGCCCTTGCGGCAAGCGCACGTTCTGCAGGCCGCAGATATGAGGAAGCGGTAGGCGAGCGTTGGAAGCTTAAGGCGCCGATGCCCGAATGCGTTAAGGATATGGTAGTTATCGATGCTGCAAAGATCGACGTAATGAAGGAAAAGTGCGACTTCGTATTCTGTGCCGTTGATATGAAGAAGGATGAGATCAAGGCGCTTGAGGAAGCGTATGCAAAGGCGGAGATCCCGGTCGTATCCAACAACTCGGCGAACAGATGGACAGAGGACGTTCCCATGGTCATTCCCGAGATAAACGACGATCACCTCGCAGTTATCGAGGCACAGAGAAAGAGACTCGGAACAAAGAAGGGCTTTATCGCAGTTAAGCCCAACTGCTCTATCCAGAGCTATGTTCCCGCACTCACACCTCTTATGAAGTTCGGTATCACAGAGGTCGTTGCTACGACATATCAGGCAATTTCGGGCGCAGGAAAGACCTTCCGCGAATGGCCCGAGATGATAGACAACGTTATTCCTTACATCGGCGGCGAGGAAGAGAAGAGCGAGCAGGAGCCGCTCCGCATCTGGGGTAAGGTAGAGGATGGCAAGATCGTAAAGGCAACATCCCCCGTTATCACAACACAGTGCATCCGTGTTCCTGTTTCGGACGGACACATGGCGGCTGTATTTGTAAAGTTCGCGAATAAGCCCACCAAGGAAGAGATACTTGAGTGCTGGAAGAACTTCAAGGGCAAGCCCCAGGAGCTTGGTCTTCCCAACGCACCCGAGCAGTTCGTAACCTATTTTGAGGAGGATAACCGTCCTCAGACAGGCGTTGACCGCGACATTTACGGCGGCATGGGCGTTTCTGTCGGACGTCTTCGTGAGGATGCTCTCTACGATTATAAGTTCGTAGGTCTCTCTCACAACACTCTCCGCGGTGCCGCAGGCGGTGCCGTGCTCATAGCTGAGCTTCTTTACAGAGAGGGTTATATTACAAAGGCATAATTAAGGGTACGCCAAGGGGCTTTTTGAAAAATTGCCCCTTTCCCCAAAAATACTTTTATAAAGTCTGTACAAAACCGTACAGACTTTTTTGTTAAATGTGTAAAAAATTGGAAAAGGTAATTGTTTTTATATAAAAATGTGTTATAATTAAATAAAGATAACATTTTGCGGTGAATAAGGAGGCACCGTAGGACCAAAAATAACAATACTTCAGGAAAAGGTGGTACAAATCATGAAAATTACGATTATCGGCAGACAGATGAACGTACGTGATACCCTCAAGGATCTCGTTGAAAAGAAGCTTGCAAAATTTGACAAGTTTTTCGATGAGGAGGCGGAGGCGACTGTAACCTTCAGCCGCAAACGCGACAAGGAGAATCTTGAGGTCACGATCATTGCGGCATCCACCATCTTTCGTGCGGAGAACGAGGAGGACAGCTTCCAGACTGCACTTGATCGCGTGATAGATTCTATCGAACGCCAGATACGCAAGAACAAGACCCGCCTTGAAAAGAGATTCCGTGCGGGCGCTCTTGATGAGTATTTCGGTGATGACGCGGGCGAGGAGGAACCCGAGTTCAAGATCCGTACAAAGACCTTTTCGTTCAAGCCCATGTCGGTCGAAGAGGCGATACTGCAGATGAATCTGCTCGGACATCAGTTCTTTGTTTTTGAAAATTCCGAATCGGGAGACACCTGTGTCGTATATACCCGCAAGGACGGCGCATACGGACTTATTGTTCCCGAAAAGTAAAATATATAACGGGAGTGCTTTGCACTCCCTTTTTTTATATTATTTTTCACTTTTTTCTTGCCTTGCGCTTATCTTGGTAGTATAATATATAAGATACTTACTTAAATTTTCGGAGGTCTTGTGATGTTATCTGTTAAAGAGCTTTCACCAAAGGACGTTTTTAAATATTTTTCGGAAATGAGCCGCATCCCGCGCGGATCGGGCAATATGAAGGGAATAGCCGATTACGTTGAGAATTTCGCAAAGGAAAATTCTCTTCGCTCGTACCGTGATGCGGCAAACAACGTTGTCGTATACAAGAACGCAACGGCGGGATATGAGAATTCACCTTCCATCATACTTCAGGGACATCTTGATATCGTATGCCAGAAGGAGGCCGATCGCGATATAGACTTTGAGCGCGACGGACTTGACATTTATTTTGACGGCGAATACGTGCGCGCACGCGGAACGACACTTGGAGCCGATAACGGCATCGCGGCGGCGATGATCCTTGCTGTTCTTGCCTCTTCCGACGTGGCGCATCCGGCGCTTGAGGCGGTATTTACCACCGATGAGGAGATCGGCATGCTCGGAGCTATGGCACTTGATATGAGCGTGCTCTCGGCTAAAAAGCTTATAAATCTTGATTCCGAGGAGGATGACGTGCTGACCGTATCCTGCGCGGGCGGTAGCGATTTCTGCGTAAGGATCCCGACAGACCGAAAAAAGAAGAGCGGCACGCTTGTGACTCTCGAGCTTACCGGGCTTTTGGGCGGACACTCGGGAATCGAGATAGACAAGGGAAGAGTAAACGCCGACATTCTTGCAGGGCGCGTGCTTTCCCATATAAAGACGGATTTTGATATCGTATCGGTGGAGGGGGGCAACAAGGACAATGCCATCCCCTGCGCGCACAAGGCCACTCTTGTGACGGATGATCCCGAGGCGCTTACACATGAGCTTGGAGAATATCTTGAGCTTGTGAAAAAGGAGATATCCGAGCGAGAGCCGGAATTCACTTATAAAATAACCGTTGGTGACTCGGGCGAATACAACGTATTCTCGGTTGCCTGCAAAAAGGATATTCTCTACACGCTGCTTCTTGTGCCAAACGGCGTGATCGATATGAGCGCCGGCATCAAGGGGCTTGTTGAGACCTCACTCAACCTCGGTGTGCTTGCAACAGACGAGAGTGAGATACGGCTCGGATTTGCACTTCGCTCGAACAAGAAGAGCGGTCTTGCATTTATCGAGGAGCGTCTTTGTGCATTCTTTGGAAGAATAAATTGCGAGATAGAAACGGGCGGACATTATCCTCCGTGGGAATACAAAGAGGACAGCGCTCTTCAAAAGCTATTCTGCGAGTGCTACAAGGCGCAGAGGGGAGTCGAGCCAAAGGTAGAGGCAATACACGCGGGTCTTGAATGCGGCACCTTCGCTTCAAAGATCGACGGACTTGACTGTATCGCGATAGGACCTACAATGTTCGACGTGCACACGACCGGCGAGAGATTGCTTGTTTCTTCGGTCGAGAGGACATATGAGCTTATACTTGACATACTAAAAAAGAGTAAATAAAGGACAGTTATTATGAATCAACGTGAAAAACTCGGCTCCCGTCTTGGGTTTATCCTTCTCTCGGCGGGCTGTGCTATAGGACTTGGCAACGTTTACCGCTTCCCGATAATCGCGGGTAGCTACGGCGGCGCATTCTTTGTGCTTATCTACATCGCTTTTCTTCTGCTTCTCGGTATTCCCGTGATGACACTCGAGCTTTCTGTCGGACGTGCGAGCAGACGCAGTATCGCGTCCTCCTATGACGTGCTCGAGAAGCCGGGACAGAAGTGGCATCTTATGAAATACGCAGGCATCGCGGGCAATTATCTGCTCATGATGTTCTATTGTACCATCTCGGGGTGGATGCTCATATACGTATGGAAATACATATCCGGCTCTATTACGGAGGCGCACGGTGTTGAGGCATTGACAGACGTTTTTGTCGGCATGACGAAAAATACGCCTCTCAACATCATCGCTACCTATGCAGTCGTGATCATCTGCTTTTTCATCTGCTCGATAGGCCTTCAGAAGGGCGTTGAGAAGATAACCAAGGTAATGATGATGGCGCTCTTCGTGCTTATGCTCGGGCTTGTTGTCTATTCTCTTACGCTCGAGCGTGCGGCAGAGGGACTAAAATTCTATCTTATCCCCTCGCTTGAGAATATCAAGGAGGCGGGTATCGGCACTGTCATTTCCGCGGCTATGGGTCAAGCATTCTTTACGCTCAGCATCGGTATCGGCTCGATCGCAATATTCGGAAGCTATATAGACAAGGACAGACGGCTTCTCGGCGAGGCAGCGACCATCGTATCGCTTGATACCTCTGTTGCGCTTATGTCGGGACTTATCGTTTTTCCCGCCTGCTTTACGTATAATAACGGTGTGACGGCGGATGCGAGCACGGTAAGCTCAAGTTTCCTTTTTACAACTCTTTCCTCGATATTCAACGAGATGCCGGGAGGGCGTATCGTTGGCTCCCTCTTCTTTATATTTATGCTTTTCGCGGCTTTTTCAACCGTTGTAGCCGTGTTTGAGAATATCGTCTCCTTTTGGCTCGAGCTTACAAAACTCACAAGACGGCAGATATCATATATAAACATGGCCCTCATGGCTATACTTTGTCTGCCCTGTGTGCTCTCACTTGACGTGTGGAGCGATTTCAAGATACTCGGCAAGACGATAATGGACCTTGAGGACTTTACGGTATCGAATCTTCTTCTCCCGATAGGAAGTCTTGTTTATCTCTTTTTCTGCACAACGCGATACGGCTGGGGCTGGGACAATTATTTTGCCGAGGTCAACTGCGGCGAAAGAGGTCCGCGTATGCCGAGGTGGATACGTCCCTATATGACGTACGTGCTTCCCGTAATAATCGTGGTAGTGCTTGTAATGTCCGTGATATAAAAAGACAGTGCCGCATCTTGGGGGACCTCTTCACTTTTTTTTCACGAAAAAAACATAAACTTGTTGACAAAACCAAAGAAAAGAAAT
>JAZNZQ010000252.1:0-9338 GCA_045595035.1 Eubacteriales bacterium
GTCTATTCATTCCAGAGTCAAGCTTTCGCAGTTGAGAAAAGCGTTCGCCTGGAGCACGCTTCCTGCGGGAATGACCTTCTCGGCGCCGCAGGTGTTGCACCATACGCGGATAAAGTCACTGCCCACCTCTATCTCATAGTCGGCATCCTCGGGATCCCCGCATCTGCAGTGAAGATCGCCCGAATCGAGCAGGTCGCGCAACACGAACATGATTATATCGTGTATCTGCGGGTCGGTGAGGACCTCATCCTCCTCATCGCGGTGAAGCGCCTCAAAGCTGTCCACACCGTTCTCCTCAAGAAGTTCAAGAAGCTCAAGCTCACTTCTTGCAAGCTCTGCCTTTACGTGATTCTCATGGCCGATGAAGGCGATGTTTATATCCGAATAGGGACAGGGCACCGTAAATATCTCGCGCCCGAAAAAGAGCGAGGAATTGAGCGTGAAATTATGCGGCTTCGCGCAGATTATGCAGGGGACGTTTATTCTCACCTTGCCGTCACGCGAATAGGTGATGGTCATCTCGCTCTTGCCGCAGTCGCACTTGAGCTTCATCATATCGGCAGAGAGCGTGAAAAGACCGACTGCGCTCATTATTCCGCCGCCGCAATGGGGACAGCGGTATGCGACGGTAGTTTCTTTCTTTGGAAGTATCATAAAAACCTCATATTATCTTTGCTGTAAGCTTTATTATCAGATCAATGTCATCGGGCTGTTCCTTTGCTTCGTTTGCGGCGCGGTTGCGCTTTATCTCGCCGCATTTCGTGCAACGGTGGACGATAACGTAGCCCTTTTTGGGGTCGGTCTCGACCTTTATCGGCTCCATCTTGCCTCGGCACTCGTTTGCGCGGTCGCCGGGATTCTCGTCAACATGAAGCGACCAGAGGCACTTCGGGCAATGATTGCGCGAGCTGTACCCGAGCGGCTTCACCTCAAATCCGCAGTTAGCGCAGATGAAGGAGTCGTCGTTTTTCTTGAATCTTTTCTCTTCCATCAGCTTCTGCCCGCCTTTATGCTTGCGATCGCCCTGTTGTGCTCGTCAAGCGTTCTCGAGAATATCGACGTGCCCGAGCTTGAAGCAACAAAATAGTAGTAGTCCGTCTTTTCGGGATAGAGCGCGCACATTATCGCCGCGCGGCCGGGATTTGCGATGGGTCCGGGAGGAAAGCCGGGGTATTTGTAGGTGTTGTAGGGCGTCTCGTACTCGGTACTGTTAAGAGAAGTGGGACGCTCGCCCGTGTCGTGGTGGATAGCGTACATGATGGTCGCATCCGACTCGAGCTTCGGGTAATTCACGGGGTCCTTCAAGCGGTTGTGGAAAACCGAGGAAACAAGCTCGTACTCGTTTGCGTATCTCGTCTCCTTCTCGATGATGGAGGCGAGCATAACGACCTCGTGCATGCTCATTCCCATCTCCTCGGCACGCTCGGCAAACTGGGTCGAATACTTGTTTTCAAAGTTTGAGAGAAGCTTGTATATTACGCGCTCCTCGGTACTGTTGAGGTAGAATTCGTAGGTGTCGGGGAAAAGGTATCCCTCGAGGCGGTAGAATCTGTCGGGGTTGGGATCCTCATCAAGCTCGCGCACGAAATCGTAGTCGAAGGGATAGTTGTTTATCGCATCGACAAAGCCCTCGCGCGTACCGATGCCCGCCTCCACGAATAGGTCGATTATCTCGTCGACCGTATGTCCCTCGGGAATGGTTATCCAGACCGTGCCGTAGTCGGGCTTCTCCTGGAGTGCGAGAAGTAAGCTGTCATAGTTCATCGACGGGGTCAGCTGTTGCGTGCCCGACACGAAATCAAGCTCGTACTCGACCTCGTAGGTCTTGCCGTCCTCATCGGTCTTCTCGACCACAAGAACTGCGCGCACACGGCCGTTTTCATCGGGTCGGTCGGCGTATCCCTTGTATTTCGCGTATATCTCAAAAACCTTCGGATAGTTGACTATTCCGTTTTCGGCATAGAGCTCAACTATGTCGGCAATGGTGGCATTCTCGGGCACCTCGATATCGACAAGCTCGGTCGATTTTACAAAGCCGAATATATCGTTTCCTATCACGACGATGTAATATCCGAGCGTTCCCGCCGCACCGATAACTACGATAAGATACGCAAGTGCCTTAAGCACGCTTCCAAGCACTGTGCCTCGGCGCTTTTGCTTCTTCTCCTTCGGCGCTTTCTCCTTCTTCGGTTTTTCGGGTGCGTCATTCTTCTTTTCCTCGGGCGCATCAAAGCCGATTATATCGTTATTATCCATAAATAAATTCTCCTTCCGATCAATCAGATAAACCTATAGCAACTATCACAAACATAAGTATGCACGCAAGAAACGTAGGCGAGAAAAGTGCCTCGATAAGCTTTCCGCGCTTCTCTTTTTTGGTGAGAAGATAGGGCGACGGCTTATTTCTCTTTGCGTACGAATCGTAAAGTCGGCTCGCCTCACCGAAAAATACGGCAAGGAAGAGAATGAACACGAGCGCGAGCAGGAATACGAACAGCTCCTCGCTTCCCGTCGTCTCGTAAAAGGCGTTAATATATTTTTGCCCAAAGAGGCCAAACATATTATAAATGAAGTGAACCATGACCGCCGCCATGCACGAGCGCGTAACGTAGAGCGTAAGCGCAAGTATAATACCCGAGAAGAGGTATATGGGTGCGCGTGCGAGGTCAAAATGCATAGCCGAAAAGAGGAGCGAGCTTGAAAGCACGGCCGTAAAGACCCCGCAGCTCTCGTATTCGGCTATCATCACCGAACGGAAAACGAACTCCTCGCATATCGCGGGAATGAGCGCAAACGCGACCGTAAGATAGAGCGCGTCGCTTATCTTATCGGAGCCGGCAGCGTAGGTCCCGTAAAGAGAGAATCCGTCCGAAAAGCTCACGTAATTTTTAAGTAATATTCTTATAAGCATCTCGCCCGAAATAAGTATCACAGAGGATACGAAGACGGTCACCATCGCATCGGGCTTCGGGAGCGTAAGGCGAAGCTTCGATGCATAGCCCTTTCCCTTGAGCTTACAGTAAACGAGCGCGGGGAGCGCAAATACAATAAGCTGTATCACAACGAGCGCAAGATATACGTTGTCCGTATCGGGCAGAGTTGATATGTCAAATGAGCGCGACACCAAAAGCAGCGCGAACATGATAAGCGCAAGTATCGGTGCCGATACCGTTTCCTTTATCTTCACTTTACCGTCCTCACACCGTTCTCGCAGACGAGCAGATCGACCGCAAGATCGAATTTGCCGCGCGGTACACGCGGCAGAATGAAATCGCTGTACACAAGACCGATCTTGCTTCCGCCGAAGCGGTGAAGGAAGCGGTCGTAATATCCCTTTCCGTAGCCCACGCGGTATCCCGCACGGTCGAAAAGAAGCGCGGGAATAAAGCAGACCGCAGGTCGGCTTCCGTCAAATTTCGGAGCATCGGGACGCGGCTCCATTATTCCGTATGTACCACCCTCAAGCTCGTCGAAGGATGTGACGATGTGATACGTCATATTTCTCGTTTCGGGGTCGCAAAGCGGAAATGCTACCTCCTTGCCGCGCGCCCATGCCGTCTCTGCAATCATACGCACGTCTATCTCGTCGGCAAGCGGGGCGTAGAGAAGCACCGTTTCGGCGTGTCTGAAGCTGACAAGAGCTGTCGCCGCCAGATTTATCTTCTCGTCCATCGCCCTTTTCTTTTCGGGGTCTATTGCACGGCGCCGCTCACCGTACTCTGATCTCAAAGCGTCCTTTTCTTTCTTAATCTCGTACATATTATAAACCTCAGATCTTTGTTGCAGCTTTAAGCTGCTCTGCCTTATCTTCTCCGTAGAGTGCCGTCACAAGCTCAAGTCCGAACTCGGGCGCGGCTCCCATACCGATGGCGCATATCACCTTTCCGTCGCGCACCACCTTTGCGGGGATAACGGCAGCTCCCTCGAGATATTCCTCAAAGCCGGGATAGCAGACCGCTCTCTTACCGCGAAGATATCCCCTCTTGCCGAGTATCATCGGAGCCGCGCATATTGCCGCAAGATACGCTCCGTTTTCGTTTGCGTGCGCGAGTACACGGTCGACCGTCTTGGACTCATCAAGATTTGTCGCGCCCGGCATTCCACCGGGAAGAATCACCATTTCGATATTGTCAAGCTCGATGCCGTCACACGTAATATCGGCCTCTACCGCGATGCCGTGAGCGCCGACAACACGCCGTCCGTCACATCCGACGGCTACCGTTTTTATATCCGCACCCGCGCGAATGAGCAGGTCAAGCGGCACTATCGCCTCGGTCTCCTCGAATCCGTTCGCCAAAAACATATATACCATGGTAAAACCTCCGGTTTTAAAGTAATAGTGAATAGTGAATGATGAAGAGTGAAGAGTTTTTGTTGATTTCGCCTGCGGGTGACAATCTTCATTACTTTTTCACTCTTACTTCTTACTTATAACTTTTATTTATGCCTGTCCTCACCGAAAAAGTCTACGGTGAGCTTTGTATTTATCTCATATCCCTCGCCTGCCCATTTCCAGAGCGCCTTGGGATCATCGCTTACACTTATTATTCTTGCCGATTCATAGATATATCCGTCGGACGCGCGAACGTTGTACGAATCCGCCGTATACACCGCCTCGCAATCGTCAAAGCCGAGCACGTATTCAAATAGCCCTCTCGGCTTCACAAAAGCGGTATCGGGCAGAGATTCAAGATACATCGAATAGAGCCGCCCTATATCGCCGTCAAACTCGGACGAAACGCCGGTGTCGGCATATTTTGCCGAGTATGCTTCATTTATATATCCGAGCGAGCGGTACATCGGGAAGAGTCCGTCGTTTGCGGGAATGAGCATAAGAAATTCCATGCCCTTTTCCTTCATATATTCCTCGGCATATTCATTGAGCGCGCGGAATATTCCTCTGCCGCGCATAGCGTGGTCCGTACAGGCGGCGTAGACGAACCCGCCCGCGACCGTTCTGCCGTCAAGCTTCATTTTGCACCCGACTATATTTATCATCGAGACGATCTTTCCATCCTCTTCGGCTACGACTCCGTGCACACCGCAGCATCTGTAAAAATCGCGCGCGGTCGCCTCGTCGTCACCGAAGCATTCACACCAGAGCGGGACGAGAAACTCTATGTCCCCATCTCTCATATCGCGGCATATCATACACCCGCCGCCTCTCTGACCTTCTTCGATATCTCCTCGATCGAGAGCGGCTCGCCGTCACGATAGCACTTTATCCTCTTCCAGCCGAGCTTATCTGCGGCATAGACCGCCGCCGCATAGCTCTTTTCAAGATGCGAGGCATCGAGCTCGTGGATATCCTTCTTTCTGCCTGTCGCCTCGGAGCGCGAATTGACCAATCTCATAGAGATGTCGGGAGTCATCTCAAGATAGATGACCGTGTCGGGCGCAGGGATGCCTATCTTTTCAAATTCGGTCTCCCAGAGCCACGAGAGAAAGCTGTCCCATTCCTCTCGCGGGAGCTTTGATAGCTGATGCACCGCGTTTGCTGAGGTATAGCGGTTGGCGATGACGATGGTGTCACCGCAAGAGAGTGCCTTGCCCCAATCCTCGCGGTAGCTGACGTATCTGTCCATCGCAAAAAAGAGCGATGCCGCATATGCATTCGTATCCTCGGGATGCTCGCCAAGCTCTCCGCCGAGATATTTGCGTACAAAGAGCGAGCTGTCGGAGTTATACATAGGAAAATCTATGAGTAGGACACGCTTGCCCTCTTTTTTTAAATTTTCTGCAAGGATGGCACTCTGCGTGCCCTTGCCCGAGCCGTCAAGCCCGTCTATAACTATAAATTTTGACATTTTTACATACTCCTCCACCATTTGCCTCCGGCAAACGGTCCCCCTCCCCTTTCTTAGGGAAGGCTTGGTGCTAAAACGATCTTTTGCCGAAAATATAAAATCTGTGATAACTCTAAAAATCAAATTATTAAACGTTTCAAAAGGTTTTTGGGAAGGGGGTCACGGGGGAAACACTTTTTATAAAAAGGGTTTTCCCCGTGCAAATCAATTACTCTATCGCGTCCTCGTCGCGCACTACCATTTCCATATACTGCTGACGGGTTATAAGCACCTCACGGGGCTTCTGTCCCTCGGGAGCCGAAACAAATCCAAGCTCCTGCATACGGTCGATGAGCTTTGCCGCACGTCCGTACCCGAGCGAAAGCCGTCTCTGGATAAGCGAGGTCGATATCTTTCCGCTCTCGATGGCAAGCTCTATTGCGGGACGGAGCATAGGATCGCTCTCGCCGTCGCCGTCCTCCATGGATGCGCCGACCGAGCTGCCCTTCTTGCCGCACGCCGCCGCTTCCTTTTCGATGCGTTCTATCACCTCGCGGCTGTACTCTGCATTGCCCGCACTCTCGCGGATGAATTCGGTCACCGATTCCACCTCGGAGTCTGACACGAATGCGCCCTGCACACGGATGGGCTTCATCGCACCTACAGGAGCATAGAGCATATCGCCGCGTCCGATAAGCTTTTCTGCGCCCGCCATATCGAATATGACTCGTGAGTCGGTCTGGGATGCGACCTTACAAGCAATACGCGAGGGGACGTTTGCCTTGATAAGACCTGTGATGACGTCGACCGACGGTCTCTGCGTACCGATAACGAGATGCATACCTGCGGCACGCGCCTTCTGCGCGATACGGCATATGGAATCCTCGACCTCGTCGGGAGCGGTCATCATAAGGTCGGCAAGCTCGTCTATGATAATAACTATCTGCGGCATAAATTCCTTCTCGGGGTCATCGCGGGTCACCGTGTTGTAGCCCTTGATGTCACGCACGCCGACAGACTCGATAAGCTCAAAACGTCTCTCCATCTCGGTCACTGCCCAATGGAGCGCGCCCGCCGCCTTCTTCGGGTCGCTTACGACAGGCACGAGAAGGTGGGGGATGCCGTTGTAGAGATTGAACTCGACCTTCTTCGGGTCGATGAGGATAAACTTGACCTCGTCGGGGGTCGCCTTGTAGAGCAAGCTTATTATAAGACTGTTGATGCAGACCGACTTACCCATACCGGTCGCACCCGCAATAAGCATATGGGGCATCTTTGCAATATCGCAGAAGATGGGGGTTCCCGCAACGTCGGCACCGAGACATGCATGAAGCTTGCTCGGATTCGACTTGAACTTTTCATTTTCTATAAGAGTACGCACGTATACGGTCGCGACCGACTTGTTCGGCACCTCGACACCTACCGCCGCTTTACCCGGAATGGGCGCCTCTATACGTACGCCCGAGGTCGCAAGCGAGAGCGAAATGTCGTCAACGAGGTTTGCTATCGCCTTTACACGCGTACCCGCCTCGGGAAGAAGCTCGTAGCGTGTTATCGTGGGTCCGCGCGATACGTTTACTATCTTTGTCTTTACGTTGAAGCTTGCAAGCGTTTCGACAAGCTTCTCGGCATTTGCGCGAAGCTCTGCCTGTGCCGCCTCGGCATTCTGATGCGCATCATCCTCACGCAGAAGCGAGAGCGGGGGGAATACGTACTCGGGCTCGGGCGCGGCTTCCTTTTCGGGAATCGGCTCTGCCTTCTCTATCACGCTCTCGGTTATCGTTCTCTTTTCAACAGAAAGCTCTGTCTCGGCGGCGGTGGGAAGAGTTCCCTCTCCGTCAGAAAGCTCCTCGGTCTTCTTTTCGGGGTTGACAAATATCTTCGAGAGGTCGAGCGTATCGTCGCGGCTCTTTGCTATGGGGGAGAGCACCTCGGAATCGGAGTATGCGTTGCCCGCCTCACTCATCACCTGGTCAAACACGTCGGGGTCGGTGGGATTGTCGGTAAATTCGTTTCCCTCGTATTCTCCTATCTCCTCGTCCTCTATCGGGATATCGATCTCCTTCTTTTTCTTTTCCTTTTTTTCTTCCTTCGGCAAGGGGGTCGTGTCGTAAGCGCTCTCGTCGACTATCATCTCGGTGCGGCGCTTCTCTCTTATCTCGGTCTGTGCCGCAGCACGCTCCGCCTTCTCTCTTTGGTGTACCTTTATCTTGTATCTGATATAGAGCCACACGTCCTTGGGTGTGAGCGCAAAGAGGAAAAAGAGCAATACTATAAGCAGAGCCGACACGATGATGACCGTGCCGACGAATTTAAAACCGCCGTAAAGGAGCGCACCGATAAGGCCGCCGACAGCACCTCCGCCGATAAGCGCGATGCCCGACTTCCAAAGCTCTACCACGTTAAATGTGTGCTCCATAGCACCTGTCGATATACAGCATACCGCGATGAGCGCGGACACGAGCAGTCCGAACAGTACCGCAGCTATCGTCTTTGCACGGCAGGCATATTCGAGGATGTTTTTCTTCCAAAATACCGCAAGGTATATGAGCACCAGCGGTACAAGATACGCGCCCCAGCCGAAAAGTCCGCACATAAGATCGTGCCACATTCCGCCGACGATGCCCATCGGTTCCTCGAGCGTTGTCATATCTATTAGGACATGGCAGACGATATCAAAGAGCGCTACCACCGCAAATATGTAGGGCGCGATCTGATTTATGGGTCGTGCTGCCTCTTCTTCGGGGTTTCTTTTCTTTATATGCACGTCGGGCGACCTTTCGGGTGCCTTTGCCGTCTTCTTTACGTTTTTCGTGTTCGGCGCCTTCGCGCTCTTTTTATTCTTATCGGCAAGCTTTGCCGTGTTCTTTTTTTCGGCCATCTTTTCGCACGTCCTTTCGCAAAATGGGTATATATAGTTATTATATCAAATAATACATAAAATTACAAGAGGAGATTTGTTCGCATCGACATATAAAATTTTTTCAAAAAACTCTTTACAAAAGGAAAATGATGTGCTATAATAACCTACGTATGTACGGCTCACCCGGCTTTCGGACATGAGGTCGCTGAAGCGATTTTTCACCCGCCGATAGCTTAGTGGCTCGTAAAAAAATTATATGAGGTGAAAAAATGATCACAAAGGAAATCAAGCAGGAAATCATCAACCAGTACAAGACACATGAGGGTGACACAGGTTCGCCCGAGGTACAGATCGCGATTCTTACCTACAGAATCAACTCTCTTACCGAGCATCTTAAGTCCAACCACAAGGACCACCACAGCCGCCGCGGCCTTCTTAAGATGGTAGGTCACAGAAGAAATCTTCTCGGCTACCTTGCAAAGGTCGACATCGAGCGCTACCGTGCTATCATCGACAAGCTCGGCATCAGAAAGTAATTATTGTCTTAGATTGGGGAGGACGTGAGGTATTACCTCATGTTTCTCCTCATTTCGCTTTTTTACAAAAACTCCGCAGAGGATTAGCAATTAAATATGCGCCGAAGCCGCAAAAAGGACGCTCTTCGGCGTGTATCTAAATGCTAAAGCTCT
>JAZNZQ010000253.1:0-2100 GCA_045595035.1 Eubacteriales bacterium
CGAATTTTCCGCCCGCGTGAAGCACGGTGTAGACCACCTCAAGCGTGGGTATGCCCATCTTCGGATGGATCGCCGACGGGATTCCTCGTCCGTTGTCGCGTACAGATACCGAATTGTCGCTATGTATCGTTACCTCTATACGCGAGCAGTGTCCTGCAAGCGCCTCGTCGATAGAGTTGTCCACTATCTCGTATACAAGATGGTGAAGTCCAACCTCCGAGGTCGAGCCGATGTACATGCCGGGACGCTTTCTTACCGCCTCAAGTCCCTCAAGCACCTGTATTTGGCTTTCGTCGTAAACACGGTTTTCGTTGTTTTCCATTGTTGTTTCCTTTCGATAAATCTATCAGTAGATCTTGTTTAGTCTTGATAATAATACGGTCGAAGATATCTGCGAGATGCAGATGCGAAATCCGCTCTCGTCATAGTAGAGCACAAAGGATTTCGGTATCTCCTCCACCGCGCTCTCCACTCGTCCCTCTTTTTGCATCGAGGTGAGATATCTCCTCGTCGTCGCCGATACCGTAGCATTGTCCATGTCGAATATCCCTATCACCGACGACTTTTTTATCGTTTTGTTGTTTCCTACGTGTAAGAACATAGAATATGCCTCTTTCCGGGGGATACCTTTTAGGCAAAAGGGTATCCCCCCGGCCCCTGCCAAAACCTTTCATAAGAAATGATTATTTTATTTGTTTATCTTCGTACAGACGAAATGCTGTGCTAAAGTGAACATTTAGCACTCTGCCTTCACCAAGGAGGGAAAGGCATAACGAGTTGCTCATCTTTCTTCTATTGCTTATTTTCTATAAGTTGCTCTAAAAGTTTTGGGGTTTGGGGGCTTTTTCAAAAGTCCCCAAGCGCGTTCCTTAAAAATGGTTCTTCCCGCATATATAATACTCCTCGTTCCCTGAGAATGCAATTCCATCATAGTGAGACGTAAGTTCCATTTTTGACCGCGATCATTTTCGGCGAGCCGGGATAGGCAAAATCCTTCTCGCAGGTGGTCATGATGACCTGCCTTCCCTCAAGGCAAGAGCAAACGTAGTCCCGCCTGCCCGCGTCAAGCTCGGAGAACACGTCGTCAAAAAGGTATATCGGCTCCTCGCCGTCAGAATCCCTGCTTATCTGCCCCTCCGAAAGCTTAAGAGAGAGCGCAAGCGAGCGCTGCTGTCCCTGGGAAGCAAAAAGTCGGGCAGACCTGCCGTTCAGATCTATTCCGATATCGTCCTTGTGGATACCGTAAAGTGTAGACCCCGCGGCGATCTCACGCTCGGTCTTTGATAAAAGAAGCTCAAAATAGCGGTTTTTTATATGCTCCGCGTCAAAATATGCCAGAGGATCTTCCTCTTTTGCCGAACCGATATAATAGAGCTCGGGCACTTCTCTCTCGCCCGTCATGTCATAAAAGCAGTCGGAGACGTACTTTTTAAGCTGTGATACGTATTCTGCCCTTGCCGCCGCGATAATTCCCGCCTCGCACGCAAGCTGATAAGAGAGCACCTCTATCATCGACTGAAAGTGCGCGCGGTTTTCCTCGGCTTCCTTTAAAAGCTTGTTTCGGTTGGCTAAGATTATGTTGTAACGCTGCAAGCTCTTCATATAGACCGGCTTTATCTGCGATATCGCCACGTCAAGAAAGTTTCGCCTCTCGCCGGGCCCCTCTTTTATAAGAGAAAGATGCTCGGGGCAGAAAAGAACTGCCTTGAATTCTCCGATAAGCTCCGACATTTTCGCAAGCTTTACCTTGTTGCGGAAGATATTTCTGCGCCCAAGAGCCGAATATTTTATCTCCAAGCTCTGTTTTCGACCCGCCGCAGTGTATTCCATACCCACACTCGCACGCTCTTCTCCGAACAAAATTAGGTCCTTTTCCTTCGCACCCCGAAAGCTCTTTCCAAGTGCGAAAAGATATACCGCCTCAAGCGCATTTGTCTTTCCCTCGGCATTGTCACCGATAAGTATGTTCACCCCGGGCGAAAATTCGATCTCGGCCGAAGATATGTTTCTGTAATTATCAATTTTTATTTTGTTACAAGTCATATATTAATTAAAAGCGAAGGGTTTGTACCTTGCCTTCCCCAGCGGGGAAGGGGGACC
>JAZNZQ010000254.1:0-3152 GCA_045595035.1 Eubacteriales bacterium
GTGATCTCGTCAAGTGTATAACCGAGCGCGATCTTTGTCGTGACCTTTGCGATCGGGTAACCTGTCGCCTTACTTGCAAGCGCAGAGGAACGCGAAACGCGGGGGTTTACCTCAATAACAAAATACTCTGTGCTGTCGGGAGAGAGTGCAAACTGACAGTTGCATCCGCCTTCGATCTCAAGCGCTGTGATGATATCGAGCGCCGCGGTCGAGAGCATTGTGTATTCCTTGCTTGTAAGCGTAAGAGTAGGAGCAACAACTATACTGTCACCCGTGTGTACGCCTACGGGGTCGATATTTTCCATAGAACAAATGGTAATTGCGTTTCCTTTGGAATCGCGCATTACCTCGAACTCAATTTCTTTCCAGCCGAAGATGTACTTCTCTATAAGCACCTGGTTGATAGGAGAAAGAGAGATTCCGTTTGCCGCCGTTGTAGCAAGCTGGTCACGGTCATAAGCAACACCGCCGCCTGCGCCGCCAAGTGTGAATGCGGGGCGGACGATAACGGGGTAGCCGATCCTGTCTGCGATAGCAAGACATGTTTCAACATCGTGTGCGGTATCCGAAGGTATTGTCGGCTGCTTGATAGCATCCATCGTATCCTTGAATATCTGTCTGTCCTCTGCTTTGTCAATGGCTTCGGCATTTGTACCGATAAGCTTTACGCCCTCTTTTTCAAGGAAGCCCTCTTTTGCAAGCTGCATTGCAATGGTAAGACCTGTCTGTCCTCCAAGGCCTGCAAGCAAACTGTCGGGTCTTTCCTTCTTTATGATTCTCTTGACCGTCTCTGCGTTAAGCGGCTCAAGGTATATCTCGTCCGCCATTGTGAAGTCGGTCATAATGGTCGCGGGATTGGAGTTTACGAGAACAACGTTTATGCCCTCACTCTTAAGCACGCGGCATGCCTGCGCGCCCGCATAGTCAAATTCGGCTGCCTGACCGATAACAATAGGTCCGGAACCGATAACAAGCACTTTTTTAATATCAGGATTTCTCGGCATTGTCGTTCTCCTTCTTACATCAATTTTATAAATTTATCAACAAGGAAGCTCGTATCATGCGGGCCGCCGCATGCTTCGGGCACAAACTGTACCGAGAAGGAGCCGCACTTGCAGCAGATTCCCTCGCAGCTCTTATCGTTCGCATTAACGAATGCAACCTTGAGCTTTTCGGGAAGTGACGCGGGTATGACCGCATAGCCGTGATTCTGACTTGTAATATATGTTCTTCCGGTCTCAAGCATGGTAACCGGCTGGTTTGCTCCTCTGTTTCCGTAAGGAAGCTTCTCTGTGTCAGCGCCGTGTGCGAGAGCGAACATCTGGTGTCCGAGTCCCATCCCGAATATCGGAAGCTTGCCGAAGAATTTCTTTATCTGCTCTATCTCGACTGTATTTTCCTTGGGGTCACCGGGGCCGTCGGAAAGGATCACACCGTTATAGCCGCCTGCAAGTATCACCTCCGCCGCTGTATCGTGAGGATATACGGTCACGTTCAAGCCCTTGGCGATAAGCATAGCTACCGTGCTGTTCTTTACACCGTAGTCAATAAGCGCAACGCTGTACTTTGCGCCGTCCGCCTTGTATTCCTTTATCTCTTTTGTGCTGACCGCCGCAACAGCGCCCTTGACCGAATAATTCTTTATCGCCTCAAGGTCTGCACTATCCTTATTTGCGGTAATAAGAGCATTCATCGTTCCGTTATCGCGAAGCACTCGTGTGATCTCACGCGTATCAACGCCCGAGATGCCGACTATCTTATTTTCGACAAGATAATCTTCAAGCTTTCCCTCGCATCTGAAGTTGGAGGGATAGTCGCAAAGCTCTTTTACTACGTATGCATCAAGCCATACGCCGTCGCTTTCGGCATCCTCTGTTACGGTACCGTAGTTTCCTATCATCGGGAATGTAGCAAGGACTGCCTGTCCGTAATTTGTAGGGTCTGTAAGAAGCTTATTGTATCCGACCATCGAAGTACTGAAAACAAGCTCGGATATAACATCTTTTTCGTATCCGAAAAGCTCGCCTTCAAAAACGCGGCCGTTTTCAAGAATTATGTATCCTTTTTTCATCGTCGCTCTTCACCTCGCAATTATTTCATCAAAATAACCATTACTGCTTTTTGTGCGTGGAGACGGTTTTCCGCTTCGTCAAAGATCTCATCTGCGTGAGCTTCAAATACCTCGGCGGTTATCTCCTCTTCCCTGTGTGCGGGCAAGCAATGGAGCACCATTGCATCGTCCTTGGCATAGGACATTGTAGTCGCATTTATCTGATAGCCCTCAAAACCCGCACGGCGTTTAGCCGCCTCGTCCTCCTGACCCATAGATGCCCATACGTCGGTATAGAGCACGTCGGCATCCTTTGCGGCTTCGGCAATATCGCTCGTGCATACAAAGTCGCCGTTTTCGTGCGCCCATTTCATTATCTCGGGATCGGGACGGTAGTTGTCGGGGCAGGCAATGCTGACCTTCATACCCATCTTTATGCATCCCACGATAAGCGAGTTCGCCATATTGTTTCCGTCACCGACAAAGCAAAGCTTCTGCCCCTCAAGTGTTCCTCTGTGCTCACGTATCGTCAAAAGGTCTGCAAGCACCTGGCAAGGATGTGCAAAATCGGTAAGTCCGTTGATTATCGGGATAGAACCGAGGCGTGCCATATCCTCGACCTCGCTTTGGTCGAAGGTGCGTATCATGATACCGTCAAGATAGCGGGAAAGCACTCTTATCGTGTCGTGTGTGCTCTCGCCGCGGCCTATCTGGAGATCGTTAGAAGAGAGGAAAAGCGCATTTCCGCCAAGCTCATACATACCGACCTCAAAGGATACTCTCGTTCTTGTGGATGACTTTTTAAATATCATTCCGAGCGTTTTCCCGGCGAGGGGCTTGCTGTTTATTCCGTTTTTCTTTTCATATTTGAGCTTGTCGGCAAGATCGAGTATTTCTTTTATCTCGTCCGCCGTAAGGTCTAAGAGTTTCAAAAGATGATTCATTGCTTTTCCTTCCTTTGTATCCGATTTGAGTATGCGTCATTACGCACAAAAGCCCGCAGGGGTTTTCTGCGGTTTTGCTTTTGTGTTTTTATTTATTTGTTATTTTCGCGCTTTGCGTCAACCATTGCCTTGACCTTCATGGGAAGACCGAAGAGGTT
>JAZNZQ010000255.1:0-2458 GCA_045595035.1 Eubacteriales bacterium
TCCGTCTTGTTACCCCTACGGTATTCAGTCTTGAGGAAGCGATAGAATTTATTGCGGATGACGAGCTTATCGAGGTCACTCCCAAGAGCATCCGTCTTCGCAAGAGAATACTCAATACAGAGCTTCGTTTGAAGGCACAGAGCAAGCTCAAGAAAGAGCAAGCTTAAAATGAAGCCGCTAAAAGAGATCATCGCGGTCATCATCGTCACGCTTATAGCTTCGGCTGTATACGCAAATTGGCTTTTTGTCGAATACGGTGCTGTTTCACATGAAACCACTGCCACACCAGAGACAACGGCGCCCCTTGAAACGACCGTAGCCCCCGAAACGACTGTAGCTCCGGAAACGACTGTAGCCCCGGAAACGACTGCAGCTTCCGAAACGACTGCGGCTCCCGAAACGACTGCAGCTCCCGAAACGACTGCGGCTCCCGAAACGACCGTAGCTCCCGAGACGACCGTGGCTCCCGAGACGACCGTGGCACCCGAGTCAGACGAATACGATTATTCGATGCCCGTACCCGAAGCAGAGAGTGTCGGTAAGGACTATTTCAACGATTCGGTCTTCATCGGCAACTCGCGCACACGCGGCTTTCTCACTCAGGCAGGACTTTCGAAGCCGGGAGCATACGCTTACGTCGGACTTACTGTTGACGGCGTATTCACCCAGCCGATAGTACCCGCCGGCGACACGAAACAGACGGTCATAGAGGCACTTCGCGCCAATAAAGGGTGGACGAAGGCGTACATCATGTTCGGTACAAATGAGATCGGATGGGTAAACGATGAGGCGTTTATTGACAGATACGGTGATATTATTGACGAACTGAGACGGATAAACCCCGATGTCACGGTATATATCCAAAGTATACTTCCTGTAAGCTCGGTCTTTACTCCGTCGCACCCCGAGTACTACATGTACAATATGCCGAAGATAAACACCTACAACGCGCTTCTGCGCGCTCTTGCAGAAGAAAAAAAGGTCTATTACGTAGACGTTGCATCGGTCATGACAAACGATGCGGGCTTTCTTTTTGACGGTGCATCGCGCGACGGCGTACATATAAACCGCGATTATTGCGCGCTTTGGCTTGATTATCTTATGAGTCACACGGTAGAGGTGAAAAAATGAAAAAGATAAGTTTGATATTGATTTTTGCTCTTTTGCTCTCGTTTTGCGCTTGTGAAAAGGACGAGCCGCTCGTGCTCGACGTAGATTCGACGGCAGAGAGGATAGTGTCCGAGCTTACGTTTTACGAGGACCTGTTCGCGCTTGACGAGGAGATGGCAAGAAGCTTGCTTTTGCTTGATGAGGATGCGGAGGCAAAGATAGCCATGTACGTCGGCAGCGGAGCATCGGCCGATTGTGTAATAGTTGCAAAGGGCGATATCCTTCCGATCGTTGAGACCTATCTTGATGAGCAAGAGCAGATGTACGCATCATACATGATAGACGAGGCGGCAAAGATAAAAAATGCCGTACTCGGCTCGAAGGATGATTACATAATAGTTGTTGTCACAGAGGATGAGGACGCATCAAAGCTTGTGGATGAGATAATGAAATAGAAAAGAGTTGCCGTTTGGCAACTCTTTTTTATATATTTGTTATTCCGTAAGCTATTATAGCTCCGAGACCTACGGCAGCAAGAACTGCTGCGAGGATTATCTGCGTTTTGGTTATCTTTAGCTCTCCCATCTTCGGAAGCAGCTTTAATTTTGTCATGATCGGCATCATCGCGCGAAGGAAAACGGCAAGCAGCAGTATCTCAAAGGGGAGAAGCACTACGTTTTTTGCCACTCTTGCAAGCATTGCGACAAAGAGCGAGTCTGCACTTATCCACTTGTAATGCCAGAGCAGGGCGGTGTTTATGATGATGTTGTTTACAAGCGTGTCGGCGCTCTTTGATAGAGATATGCGTAAGAAGCCGAATTTTTCGCTGTGGCGCGTGAAGTTGGGGTAATAGAACACCAAGCCGAAGAAAAATCCGCGAAGCGCAAAGGAGAAAACGAAGCCGATGAGGGGCGCATTTCCTGCAAGCAAAGTTTCAGCGATAAGCTGGTCACCGACTCCGAGTATCGCGGTCATCACGGGTCCGTATAAAAGTCCCGAGAGGGCGTATATCAGGTAGGTAAATTTGATGTGGAGCGCACCGCCGAGCACTGGCACCTTCAAAAGCGAGAGCGCCACGCAAAGAGCGATGAGCATTGAGCAGGTGACAAGCGAGCGCACATTTTTTATCTCAAGCGCGCTTTTTTTCATCATCTGCGAGAATGACATGGGTTCGAGTGTGAATTCGTTTTTGTTCATAAAAAATCCTCCTTTGTACAAAGTAACGTCGTACATAGGAGGTTATGAATATAGACACCATCTTATGTAACAGCGGGATGCGACATATATACCGCGAGCTTCCTCTTCGTTCACACGGCAACTCCCCGTCCGTGTGACACTGTACGCATAT
>JAZNZQ010000256.1:0-6030 GCA_045595035.1 Eubacteriales bacterium
GCATCGACTTTGCAATGACCTTTCTGATGTTGGGGAGCTTAACGTCCTCATATTCAGCTACGGGAGCCGCTGCCTCTGCCATAGCAGGTGCAGGTGCGCCGTTAAGGTCAGCGAGCATCACCTTGCCGTTGATTCCGCTGCCTTCAACTGCACTTGTATATCCGTCTGCAGCTGCACCGGAAACCGTAAGTCCGGCATCAACAAGCGCAACTACATCGCGTTCGATTATACGTCCGTTGGGACCCGTGGGAACTGCCTTAAGAAGATCCGCCTTTGTCTTCTCAGCAAGGATCTTTGCTCTGGGAGAGATAGCGCCTGTTGCTTCGGCTACAGGAGATGTAGCTGCTACAGGTGCCGCTTCTGCCTTGGGAGCTTCAACTACGGGAGCCGCCTCTGCCTTGGGAGCTTCTGCTGTTTCTTCGCCTGCAGGAACGAATGCAGAGAAATCCTCTCCGTCTGCACCGATAACGCAAACGTTTTCGAGACAAGGAACGTCATCGCCCTCTTCTCTGAATATTGCAATAAGCTTACCTTCAACGGTAGCTACTTCATCAAACGACGATTTGTCTGTTTCGTAGGAGAAAAGAACATCTCCGACTGCAACAGTGTCGCCGACTTTCTTGTTCCAAGCGGTGATGATACAACTCTCAACGCTCTGTCCCTGGCGGGGCATAATTACTGGTGTTGCCATAATTTTCTTCCTTTCGTCTATATTATTATTTTTATTCTGCTATTGTTATTTTAACTCCGCACTTCTTAGCTTCTTCTTCTACATCGCGCGGGAGTCTTTCGTTGGTTATGATCTCGTGTACGCCTTCAAGCGAACAGAAGGTATAGGGCATGGACTTATCGATCTTGTTTGTGTCAAGAAGTATGATAGTCTTCGACGCCTTCTTAACAACGAGATTTTTTAATTCACATTCATTCCAGTTGCCGCTTGTAAATCCGTTTTTAATGGAAAAACCCGAGGGAGAAATAAATGCAATGTCAATGTTTACGTTTTCGATATACTCGTTAGAAAGTGCGCCCGATACCGAAACGTTGTGACGGTTGACCATGCCGCCTACCAAATTTACAATAACGCTCTGATATTTAAGAAGCTCTATTGCAATATTTGGTCCCGTGGTTGTAATAGTAAGTCTTTCATCAGGTATGTATGATGCGAGTTCAAGAAGTGTCGTACCCGAATCAAGGAAAATGCTTCTTCCCGTCTCGATACGCTTTGCGGCACATCTTGCGATCTTCTGCTTGACCGAAGTGTTCTCGTTAAGGCGTCTTCCAAAGGAATCATCCATAGTAAGAGTTATGTGCTTCATTGAACGTGCTCCGCCTCTGACCTTAATGACTTCTCCCTTTTTCTCGAAAAACTCAATATCACGTCTGAGTGTCATCGAAGAAACATCGGGAAATGCCGTTTCAAGCTCCGAGAGCGAGGTAAAGGGCTTTGAATTAAGGATCTCTCTGACCAATTCTCTTCTCTTTTTGTACATATCTACTCTCCAATGTGTTAATTTTCACACAATCACCTTTTATATTTTAACACTTTTACGTGAATTTGTCAACATATTAAAGCGAATTTTTTATTTTTTCAAGGGAATATTTTCATATTATATAATGCATACTAATAACACTCAAAAAAAGAAAGGAGTTTTTTGGTCATGCGAAAATTAAGCGACAATTATGCTAAAAATATCGCCGATATGGATGCGGCTCTCAACATAAATGAAAACTTTGACATAATAAAGAAGACGCTGAAGATCGGAGAAGACGAGCTGACCTTATTTTTTGTTGACGGATTCATAAAAGATACTGTTATGCAAAAGCTTATGACGCATTTTTTGACATTGCCATCCCTTCCCGATTCGGCAAATGATTTTGCAAATGGGCATGTCCCATACGTAGAGGTCGATACAAGCGATTCGACCGATCATATAATTACGATGCTTCTCTCGGGAGCCGCTATCGTCTTTGGAAGCAGCTTCAAGGGGCAAGCGCTTATAATAGATGCAAGAACATATCCCGCACGCACGACCGACGAACCCGGAAATGACCGAGTCATGCGCGGTTCACACGACGGCTTTGTAGAAACTCTTATATTTAACACCGCACTTATACGCAGAAGGATAAGAGATCCTAAGCTCAAGATGAGCTACAAAAGTATCGGAAGCACGTCAAAGACCGATATCGCCATCTGCTATCTCGACGGAAGAGTAGACCAAAATCTTCTTAAAGAGATAATGAAAAAGATCGATTCAATAAATACAGATTCGCTTACGCTCGGTCATCAAAGTCTCGCCGAATCTCTCATTGACAGATGTTGGTACAACCCATTTCCAAAGATCAGATATACCGAGCGTCCCGATGTTGCATCCGCGCAGATACTTGAGGGTGGGATAATAATTCTTTGCGACAACTCCCCCGAAGCAATGATACTACCTACATCAATATTTGATTTTCTCCAGGAGACCAACGACTACTATTTCCCTCCCGTTACAGGAACCTATATAAGGATCGTCAGAAATATTATCTTTTTTTCAACTCTTTTTATAACTCCTCTATGGTATCTTTTTATTAAAAATCCTGCACTAACACCCGATTGGCTGTCTTTTATTATACCGACAGAAGAAGCTAAAATCCCCCTTATCGCACAACTCTTACTTGTAGAATTTATGATCGACACACTAAAACTTGCTTCAATGAACACCCCGAGCATGCTTTCTAATTCACTATCGGTCATAGGAGGACTCATTCTCGGTGACTTTGCTGTAGAGGCAGGATGGGTATTGCCCGAGGTAATACTGTATATGGCGTTTATTTCTATCGGAAGTTTTTCCCAGCCGAGCTATGAGCTCGGGTATGCGTTCAAGTTTTCGAGAATGCTGCTGCTCGTTTTGACCGAACTGTTCAACGTCATCGGCTTTGCTATCGGTATGGTCGTATTTGTTATCCTTCTTGCAACAAACAAAACTATCGGAGGACACAGAAGATACCTGTATCCGGTAATCCCCTTCAACGCAAATGCTTTAATCAGACTGTTATTTAGGGTCAGCAAAAGAACAAACGAAAAGAAGCCGTCAAAGTAACGGCTTCTTTTTGATTAATATTTCTTTAATGTTTTCGGGCAGATCGGTCTCGGATATAACCCCGTCGATGTCGGCTACGTTTCCCATATTGTAAAAGCAGGTCTTGCCGAACTTACTGCTGTCGCAAAGCAGTATCTTCTTTTTGCATGAGGAAAACATGACCTTTCGCAGATTCGCCTCTTCGATCGCGCGGTCGGACATCTGTCCATCGTAATCCAGCCCCGCTACCGAGAAAAAGAGGATGTCTGCATTTATCTGACGTACGAAGTTTTCCGCCTGCTCACCGACATACGAAAACGAATGGATGAGCATTTGCCCCCCGGTCGAAAAAGTTTTGATATTCGCCTCTGCAAGCGCAACCGCAGTCTTTGCACCGCTTGTAATAACGATTATGTCCTTACGCTCCGCAAGATACGGAACGATGTGATATGCCGATGTTGACCCATCAAGCATAACGACCATTCCGTCGTTTACAAGAGAGGCCGCCTTCTTGCCTATCGTTGATTTTACAGATGTCTTTTCGTTTTCACGGAACAAAAACGGTATCTCTCTGTCCGCCGCGCCCGAGTGGAGTATCGCGCCGCCGTAGACCTTAGTGATCATTCCCTTGTTGTGAAGTTCGGTAAAATCTCGTCTGACAGTAGGTTCACTTACAAAAAGTATCTTTGAAAGCTCCTTTACGGTGATCTCGGGATCTTCTTTTAAAAGCTCAAGTATGCGTCGTTGACGCTCTTCAATCATCATTATTATGCCCTCTTTTGATTATTGTAGTTTCTTTCGGTGATTATTTGTCAACTTTTACGACTTAGATTGACTTTTTGCAATATTTATGGTTTAATTATAATAGATAAAATTATATTTGTCAAATTTATTTACGGAGGACATAAATATGAAGACAAAAGGCATTAGACTTCACGGTGCAATGGATCTCAGATTTGAGGAATTTGAGCTTCCCGAAATAACCGCCGATGAGGTACTTATCAAGGTAGTAAGCGACTCGCTATGCACCTCTACATACAAGGCGGCAAAGCAAGGAAGCGCACACAAGCGTGTTCCCGACGATATCGCCGAGAACCCCATCATAATCGGTCACGAGATGTGCGCTGTGATCGAACAGGTCGGCGAAAATCTTAAGAACGAGTGGAAGGCAGGACAGAAGATCGTTATCCAGCCCGCCCTTAAGCTTGCAAATAATCACGACCCGGGATATTCCTATACAATGATCGGCGGTAACACGGTTTACGCTGTTGTTCCGAAGATAGTTCTTGATCGCGGATGCATGATCCCCTACGAGGGTGAGGGCTTCTTCAAGGGCTCGATGGTAGAGGCACTCGGTTGCATCCTTCGCGGATACAAGGGTTTCTATCACACAGACTACGAGACATACACACGCACAGACGGTGCAAAGAAAGGCGGCAAGGTCGCTATCCTCGGAGGCGCAGGCCCTATGGGCATCGGTGCCGTTGAGCTTGCTACGGGCTACGCAGAATCCTCTATGTGCGTCGTAACAGACTTAAATCAGGACAGACTTGACTGGGCGGCAAAGATGAGCTCCCCCGAAAATGCAGCTAAGAAGGGTTGCGATCTCAGATATATCAACACAGCAGGAATAGATGATCCGGTCGCATACCTTCGCGAGATCTCGGACGGCGGCTTTGACGACGTATTCGTAATGGTTCCCGTTCCCGCACTCTTCACAATGGCAGAAGCTATCTGCCGTGAGGACGGATGCATCAACTTCTTCGCAGGTCCTGTTGACCACAATATGCAGGGCTCGCTCAATCTTTACAGGATCCACTACGACGGCATTCACGCAGTAGGCACAGCAGGAAGCATTCCCGAGGATACGGTCGACTCTATCAAGCTTATCGAGGAAAATAAGATCAATCCCGGTGCTATGGTATCCCACATCTGCGGACTTCGTGCAGTTATCGATGCTCTCTACGCTATGGAGCATCCCTCCGGCGCAAAGAAGGTCTGCTACAACGAGATCGACATCCCGCTTGTTGCCATCGACGACCTTGAGGAGCTTGGCCGCGACAACGAGCTTTACAGAGAACTTGCTAAGATCGTAAAAGCGCACGACGGTCTCTGGTGTGCAGAGGCAGAAGCATATCTGCTTGCAAACGGTCCCAGAATCTAAGGAGCACACAATGAAAGAAATTCGTTTGCAGGCGCACAGAGGTGTAAGCTCGGAATATCCCGAGGATACTATCGCTGCTTTTCGCGCCGCTATAGAAGAGGGCTATAAAATAGTTGAGCTTGATCCCAAGTTCACGGTTGACGGACACTGCGTTATTCTTCACGACAGAACGCTCACCCGTACCGCGCGCAAGAACGGCAAGGCACCCGAGACCGAGATGAAGATCGCCGAGATAACGCTTGAAGAAGCGCGCTCTTGGGAGTACGGAAGTTGGATGGACGAAAAGTTCACCGGTGAGAAGATCCCCACGCTTGACGAGGTGGTCGAACTTATTGCCGAGAATGATGTTCCATTCAAATTTGATAACGTTTGGGAAAAGTTCACCGAGGCCGAGCAGGAAAAAATGCTTGAAACGCTTGAGAGAGCAAATCTTGGCAAAAAGCTCGGATTTACTTGCCAAAAGCTTGATACCTTTGAGAAGGTCGCAAAGCGTTTCCCCGAAGCAGAGCTTCATTGGGACGGAGACCTTTCCAAGGAAACCCTTGACGCAGTCAAGGATATTGCAAGCGGTCACCGCCTTACACTCTGGGTATGCTACGAAAACGAGCTTTCCGATTGGTTTAAGCGCGAGAAGGCAAGCGTAGCACTCTGCAACAGAGTAAGAGAATACGGCGAGGTCGGCATTTGGATACTCTCCAAAAAGGAAGAGCTCTCTCGCACGCTTCTCGAGTATGATGCAGATGCCGTCGAAACGACGGGTCATATCAAGCCCTATATGATAGACGAAATAAGAAAAATAAAGTA
>JAZNZQ010000257.1:0-5065 GCA_045595035.1 Eubacteriales bacterium
TACTATCGGGCGCTGGTTGATACATGTTCCCTGGTTGGATCTCTTGAACTTGCTGAGTCTGTATGTGTCCTTGTGACCGTCATCGCAACGGATAACGACCTCATCGGCGCATACGCTCTCAACGTATCCCGCCTCACGCGCAACTACAACGACACCCGAGTCAACGGCTGCCTTATATTCCATACCCGTTCCGACAATGGGCGAATCGGTGGCCATAAGCGGCACTGCCTGCTTCTGCATGTTCGATCCCATGAGCGCACGGGAGTTGTCATCGTTTTCAAGGAAGGGGATCATAGCTGTCGCAACAGATACGACCATCTTGGGAGATACGTCCATAAAGTCAACTCTGTCGCGGTCGATCTCGATGATCTCTGCCTTGTCACGCGCCGTTACACGCTTGTTAACGAAGCAGTTGTTCTCATCAAGCGGCTCGTTTGCCTGAGCAACGATATAGTTGTCCTCGACGTCCGCAGTCATGTAGACGATCTCGTTCGTGACCTTACCGGTCGCCTTGTCTACACGGCGGTAGGGTGCCTCGATAAAGCCGTAGTCGCTGATCCTTGCATACGTTGCAAGATAGGAGATAAGACCGATGTTAGGACCTTCGGGGGTCTCGATCGGGCACATTCTTCCATAATGTGTATAGTGAACGTCACGAACCTCGAAGGACGCGCGGTCACGCGAAAGACCTCCGGGACCGAGAGCCGAGAGACGGCGCTTGTGAGTAAGCTCCGCCAAGGGGTTGTTCTGATCCATGAACTGCGAGAGCGGCGAAGAGCCGAAGAACTCTCTGATAGCAGTTACGACAGGTCTGATATTTATAAGTGTCTGAGGAGTGAGCGTTTCGTTGTCCTGGATGGTCATACGCTCTTTTACTATCTTGTCCATTCTGGAAAGACCGATGCGGAGCTGATTCTGGAGAAGCTCACCTACGCAGCGAAGACGTCTGTTTCCGAGATGGTCGATATCGTCTGTGTTGCCGATACCGTGTGTAAGGCCGAGCAAATAGTTGATGGATGCGAAAATATCATCCTTTGTTATATGCTTCGGGCAAAGCTCTGCTATTCTTCTCTTAGCAGCTGCCTTGAGAGCATCAACGTCGCCCTCGGCTTCCTCGATTATCTCAAGAAGTACCGAAGTTCTTACCTTTTCTGTAATACCGCAGTCGGTAAGGTCATATCCGAGCACGTCCTTCGGGTAGATCGTGTTGTTGGAGAATACCTTTACCTCCTGTCCGTTGTCAAGCTCAAGGTAAGCTTCGTTTACGCCTGCACGCTCGATAGCATCCGCACTTTCAGCCGTGAGGACCTCGCCTGCATCATAGAGAAGCTCGCCTGTTATCGGGCTGATAACGGGACGGGAGAGCTTACGGAATGCAAGACGCTTTCCTATGCCCATCTTTTTATCATATTTATATCTTCCGACCGGAGCGAGATCGTAACGCTTGGGGTCGAAGAAGAGGTTGTCGATAAGTATCTGTGCCGACTCAACAAGCGGCGGCTCGCCGGGGCGCAGCTTCTTGTAGATCTCCTTGAGTGCTTCGTCGCCGAGAGAGCTCTTGTTTTCTTCAGCGAGCTTGGGACAGTCATCCTTCTCAAGAGTCGCCGCAAGCTTCTTCTCCTCACCGAAGAGTGCGTATATATCGGACTCGGACTCAACGCCGAGCGCACGGATAAGCACTGTTACGGGAATCTTACGGTTTTTGTCTATTCTTACGTAGAAGACATCATTTATATCGGTCTCATACTCGAGCCATGCACCGCGATAAGGGATAACCGTTGCCGTAAAGGTACGCTTACCTGTCTTATCGATGGCACTGTCATAATACATGCCGGGGGAACGAACGATCTGAGAAACGATAACACGCTCTGCACCGTTGATAACGAATGTTCCGTTATCGGTCATAAGCGGGAAATCTCCCATAAATATCTCAGACTGCTTTACCTCTCCGGTCTGCTTGTTCGAAAGTCTGACGTCCACCTTGAGAGGTGCCGCGAAGTTTACGTCGCGCTCCTTGCACTCCTCAACAGGGTACTTGGGTGTCGAATCGATCGAATACGACACGAACTCGATAACGAGATTACCCGAATAATCGGTTATCGGAGATACGTCCCTCAAAACATCCATAAGTCCTTCCTCGAGGAACCACTTGTAGGATTTCTTCTGTACCTCGATAAGGTTGGGCATTTCGAGTGCTTCGTCAATTTTCGAAAAGCTCATTCTGGTATTAGTGCCAAGCTTTTGCTCTTTGACCATAAATGCATTCACTCCTTCAATATATTTTACCTAACGAATAACGTGTGGCAATATAGATAAAAACGAGACGATCTATCTGTGCAAATTAGCTTATTTTTACCTCGCTTGGATAAATCAACCCATTATAATGCAGTTTATTATTTTAGCATAATTTTTTCTGCTTGTCAAGCATCAAACAGAAACTTATTTTATCTTTTTTAAAATTTTTTAATATTTTTTTCAAAAAACTATTGCCTTTTTGTATTTTTCGTGTTATGATATGTAATTGTAAATGATGTTAGATGTGTCGGACGCACCCTCTCAGGCGCCTGACTTTCAATTCATAACGATATTTTGAGGGAGGTGAACGTTGTGCCCAATATTAAATCTGCTAAGAAGCGCGTTAAGGTTATCGAGACAAAGACTCTCCGTAACAAGATGCTCAAGACTCAGCTCCGTACTGCTATGAAGAAGTACGAGGCAGCAGTTGAGGCAGGCGATAAGGCAGCTGCTATGGAAACATACAAGGTTGCTACAAAGAAGCTTGACAAGGCGGTATGCCAGGGACTCATCCACAAGAACGCGGCTGCTCGCAAGAAGAGCCAGTTCACAAAGAAGATGAACACACTCGCGTAAGCGAAACAAAAAAAGACCGATTCGAATGAATCGGTCTTTTTTCATATTCCAAAGAATCTTTTTGCGTTTTCCCTTGTAAGCGTCGCCGCCTCTTCAAAAGAGATACCGAACACCTCTGCCACCGCCTCGGCAGTATAGCGAATATATCCCGAATGGTTCGTCTTCCCGCGATAGGGGTGAGGCGCAAGATAGGGGCAGTCGGTCTCGATAAGTATCCTGTCGCGCGGAATGCTTGCCGCGACCTCTTTCACTCGCGCGGCGTTTTTAAATGTAAGCACACCCGAAAAGGAAATATACCATCCGCGTTTTATAAGCTCGCGTGCCATTTCTGCGCTTCCGCTGTAGCTGTGCATAACACCGCGTACATCCGGGTGCGAGAGTATCATATCAAAGCAGTCGCCGTGTGCATCTCTGTTGTGAATGACCACAGGAAGGTCTCTCTTTTTCGCTTCGAGCATCTGTCGGTCAAAATATTCCCTCTGCTTTTCCTTGTCGGTCTCCTCCCAATGATAATCGAATCCGATCTCGCCTATCGCAACGATCTTATTTTCCTTCGCATTGTCAAGAAGGACCGAAAGCTTCTTCATCTCGGCATCGATATCATCAAGATAATAGCAGTCGGACGGATGTATGCCCACGGCGGTGCACATTCCGTCGTATTTTTTCGCCTGTTCTATTGCAAGAAGCGAGTTCTCGTTGTTCGTTCCGACGTTTATTATATACTCCACGCCATCCGCAAATATATCACGCAAGAGGGCATCGGTATCGATGCCCTCCTCGTTATATCTTGAATCAAAATAATGTGCGTGGGTGTCAAAAAGCCCGCCCATTATCTTACTCTCTCGCCGAGGGGCGTGTCATCGGAGAGGAACACAACGCGTACAGTCTCCTCGCCGGAGGCCAGGATCATTCCGTTAGACTCAACGCCGCAAAGCTTAGCAGGCGCGAGATTAGCTACCATAATGAGCTTCTTGCCGATAAGATCCTCGGGCTTGTAGAACTGTGCGATTCCCGATACCACCTGACGCTTCTCATATCCGAGATCAAGCTGCAGGCAAAGCAACTTCTTTGCCTTCTTGACAGGTTCACACGCAATGACCTGTGCCGTGCGAAGCTCGACTTTCATAAAGTCCTCAAACCCGATAACAGCGCAGCCCTCGGGCTTTTCTATCGGAGCATTTGCCTTCATCTGTGCCGCACGCTCCGCCTCAAGCTCGGCAAGCATCTTCTCCTCGTCTATTCTCGGGAAGAGATTATCTCCGCGAAGCACCGATGCATCCGCCTTAAGCGAGCCGTATACGGCCGCCGAATCCCATGTGGAGCAGCACTCGCATGCGCCTATCTGACGAAGGATCTCTGCTGCGGTGTTCGGCATAAAGGGTGTGAGTAGTATCGCTGTGACGCGAAGCACCTCGAGAAGATTGTACATAACTCTTGCAAGGCGGCCGCCGTTTGCATCCATATCCTTTGCAAGCACCCAAGGTGTATTCTCATCTATATACTTGTTTGCGCGGTCAAGCACCGTGAATATCTCGGAGAGCGCATTCTGGAATGCGTACTTTTCCATCTGCGTTTCGTATGCGGCGCGAAGTCCCGATATCATCGAAACAAGCTCCGCATCCTTTTCGGCATCCTCTGTCTGCGATGCGGGAAGCGTTCCGCCGAAATACTTTTCTATCATCGAAACGGTACGCGAAAGAAGGTTTCCGAGTACGTTTGCAAGGTCTGTGTTGACCGTGCCGATAAGCGCTTCGTTCGAGAAGTTTCCGTCCGAGCCAAAGGGAAATGTGCGAAGAAGGAAGAATCTGAGCGCATCCACACCGAACTTTTCGGCAAGCACGTAGGGATCAACGACGTTGCCCTTGGACTTGGACATCTTTCCGCCGTCCAAGAGAAGCCAGCCGTGACCGAATACCTTTTTGGGAAGCGGCATATCCATACTCATGAGCATAGCCGGCCATATAATAGAATGGAAACGAACTATCTCCTTACCGACAAAGTGAACGTCTGCTGGCCAATAGTCCTTGTAATCGTCATATTTATCATTCATAAAGCCGAGCGCGGTCGTGTAATTGAAGAGCGCATCGACCCACACGTATACGACGTGACCGGGGTCAAAATCGACCGGTACGCCCCATGTAAAGGATGTACGCGAAACGCAAAGGTCCTCGAGTCCGGGCTTGATAAAGTTGTT
>JAZNZQ010000258.1:0-3773 GCA_045595035.1 Eubacteriales bacterium
GGTCACCAACGGTGGCTTTTTTATTTAATCTTCAAAAAGACATTTTGTAAGGCAAGCTACCGATGAGAGCATCAGCGTTACAAAGAACAAAAGCGCTCCAACAAGGATAGCCCCGAGAATCCCCGCACCCGAACTCACACCGAGAAGAAGACCGGAGAAAACTATTGTGCCGAGTATTCCTATAAGAGCGGTCAAGCCACCGACGGAGCAGGCGCTCTTCCTTTCGGTTATCGCCGCGGCTAGCAAGAGCACACCTAGATAAACGAGTGCCGTTACAAGCGCGCCGTAAAGGAATACAGGGGCAAGTGCGATAACCTCCGTTCCTTGAAGTATTGCCGTGACAGCTCCTACGATTATACTTACAATGATCGCGGCGATAGGACAAGCGCCCCTTCTTTCACATTGATTCAAAGACATATTTTCACCTCCTTCATCCCCATTATATGCATACAAAAAAACGCGGTGATGCAAAAGGAAAACACTTAATATAATTGAAAAGGGCCGACAATTGTGATAAAATATAAATATACTGTCAACAAAGAGTAAAAACATACTCAAAAGAGGTACAAAATGAATTTTACTGAAATAGCATGCGCGAGACAGTCGTGCAGAAAATACGATAACACTAAAGCGGTCGAAAAGGAAAAGCTTGATGCAATACTTGCATCCGCACGCCTCTCCCCTTCGGCTTGCAACGGACAGCCCTATCATTTTACGGTCTGCTCGGGTGAGAGCGCAGCCGAGATCGCACGCGCGTGCATGGGAATGGGTATGAACAAATTTGCCGCCGATGCCCCCATTATGATAGTTATTTCAGAGGAAGATTACAGCAAGAGCGCGGCTCTCGGTGCTAAGGTCAAGGGCAACGATTACCGCTCGATCGACATCGGCATTGCCGCCGCACACATTTGCGCTGAGGCAACCGCCATGGGACTCGGTACTTGCATACTCGGTTGGTTTGACGATGCGAAAATAAGAAAAATATGCTCGCTCTCGCACCCCGTACGCCTTGTTATCACGCTCGGTTACGCAAAAGAGGATGATACTCTTCGCGAGAAAAAGAGAAAGAGCATCGAAGAGCTTATAAGCTATCTTGATTGATTTGATTACATATTCAGAGGGACAAAAAAGCAAAAAACTCTGCTCGAAAAATAAGTGCAAAGCCGAAGCAAAAAAAGCTTCGGCTTTTTTCTATTTTCTATTGAAAAAGCAAACCGTTTGTTTTATAATTGATTTGTAAGTTTTTTAGCAAAAAAAGGTAAATGCGAATGAAAAAGATAAACACATCAATGACAGAAGGACCGCTCTTTCGCGGCATAGTTTTTTATACCATACCGATCATTCTCACCAGTCTGCTTCAGCTCTTTTTTAACGCCGCCGATCTTATCGTCGTCGGCCGTTTTTGCGGCAGCTTGTCGGTCGGTGCCGTCGGTGCTACCGGCTCAATTACCAATCTTATAGTAAACCTTTTCATAGGGCTTTCTGTCGGTGTCGGCGTCTCTGTTGCACATGCATACGGTCAACGCGACTGGGAAACTGTACGCCGCACGGTACACACCGCGCTCCCCACCGCACTCCTATCGGGTGTGATACTTACCGTTGTAGGCGTGTTTTTCTCAAAGCAGTTTCTTGTGCTTATGGATACGCCCGACAATGTCCTTGAGCTTTCTTCCACCTATATGAAGATATATTTCGGCGGCATTACCTTCAACATGGTGTACAACTTTTCGGCATCGATACTTCGCGCAGTCGGAGACACAAAGAGTCCGCTTCTTTTCCTCTCCATATCAGGTGTTATAAACGTAATTCTCAATATTATCTTCGTAACCCTCTTCCATATGAACGTCGCGGGTGTTGCACTTGCAACGACGATCTCGCAGGCGGTATCCGCAGTTCTTGTCGTAATAGCACTAATGCGCCGTACAGACGCCTGTCGACTTGTTCTTCGCGATATGCGTTTCTACGGTGCTCAGATCAAGAAGATAATCACGATAGGACTTCCCTCGGGCGTCAACGGAGCTCTCTTTTCCATATCCAACGTACTTATTCAGTCTTCGGTCAACTCGTTTGGAGATATTGTTGTCTCGGGAAACGCGGCGGCGGCAAATATTGAGGGCTTTGTTTGGGTTTCTCTTAACGCATTTCATCAGACTGCGGTCAACTACACGGGACAGAATACGGGCGCAAGCAATTTTGCACGCGTTAAAAAGATACTCTGGACCTGTCTTGGCTGTGTGAGTGTTGTCGGAATCGTGCTCGGTACTCTTACGCGCATATTTGCTCCCGGGCTTCTTTCCATTTATATCACCGACTCGGCTGAAGCTATAGCATACGGCATTACAAGAATGAACTACGTATGTCTGCCGTATTTCCTCTGCGGCATTATGGACGTTACGACCGGAGCACTTCGCGGTATGGGCGCATCTGTCGCTCCTATGATAATATCGGTCTTGGGCGTATGCGGTATCAGGATAGGATGGATATACACGGTGTTCCAGACAGAGGCATTCCACACGCTTGATTCGCTCTTTTTCTCGTATCCTGTATCGTGGTTGCTCACCTTCTTGTGCGAGCTTGCGGCGTTTATGATAATCTTCAAACAAAAAAAGAAAAAGGCAGAGTCTCTCGGACTCTTGGAGTAAAAAATGATAACACTTAGGATAGCAACAGAAAAGGATGCCGCAGCTCTTTCGCGTATCTATAAATATTACGTTGAAAACACGGCAATATCCTTTGAATACATCGCACCGGATGAGGCAGAGTTTTCGCAAAGAATAACTCACAAGCTTGAAGCTTACCCATTTATTGTAGCCGAGGATGACGGAAAGGTCGTCGGATACGCTTACGCCTCACGCTTCCGCGACCGTGCCGCATACGACTGGTCGTGCGAGCTTTCGGTATATATTGATAAAAATTATAGAGGAAACGGCATAGGTGTGCGTCTGTACGGCGCGCTCGAGCAGATACTGCGGCTTCAAAATCTCGTGACCCTTGTTGCGGGGATAACCTCACCAAACGAGCGAAGTGAAGCGCTTCACAAAAAAATGGGCTTCACGCTCACGGGCACGATGGACTATATCGGCTATAAAAACGGCGAATGGCGTGACGTTATGTGGTACACAAAGGTGCTCTCCCACGAGCCGCCAAAGCCGATGATCCCCTTCCCGGAGCTTGATAAAGCAGTTATAGCTGAAATTCTTTCAAGATAAAAAAGTGTTGCACTTTTAGTGCAACACTTTTTCGTTTTTATATCGGTCCAAACTCTATGTCGGAGCTTCCTGTATCAAAATCGTACCCTGCTATGTACTTTTTAAGCCGTACCAGGTCTTTTCCGTCGATCACGCCGTCGCCCGTTGCATCCGCGCCTGCTAAGATGTCAACGTCGGAAGTACCGCTGTCAAAGTCATATCCCGCTATATATTTTTTTATTCTTACAAGATCCTTATTGTCAACCATACCGTCACCGGTCGCGTCGCCGTAAGAAAACGTGATGTAAACGATCTTATAACTGCCACTCTGCGTCTGTGTACCGGCATACCTATCCCATGACTCTGTTTTTTCGATCGTTTCCCATTCTTCTTTCTCACCCATAAAGTTGATGGTTTCAAGCTTTTGGCATTGGTTAAAAGCTTGACTCCCTATACTCTCAAGTGTACCGGGAAGTGTTATGCGCACAAGAGCCGAGCAAAACATGAAGGCATTATTTCCTATCTTTTGTACGCCGTCCGACAAAACGATGCTTTCAAGCTTATCAGCCCCGTAAAAGGCATAGA
>JAZNZQ010000259.1:0-6908 GCA_045595035.1 Eubacteriales bacterium
AAAGCCGTCCTCGTCCATATATCCGAGATCGCCCGTGTAGAGCCATCCGCTGCGTATATGCTCGGCGGTTCGCTCGGGGTCCTTGTAGTATCCGAGCATAACGCCCGCGCCCTTATAGCGTATCTCGCCGATGCCGTCCTCGCCAACGTTGTATATGTCAAGCAGGGAGGAGGGGGTGGAAAGTCCCTCGGAGGCATCGGAGTAGTATCTGTCGCGGTTGAGAGCTGCAAGCGCTGTGCATTCGGTAAGACCGTAGAGGCGAACAGCGGGAATTCCGAGCGCACGCAGACTTGCAAGCACGTCTGCCGATATCGGTCCGCCGCCGACGATAACGAGGTCGAGCCGTCCGCCGAAAAGCTCTTTTATCTCGGAGAAAATGCGCCCCGACAAGTCAAGTCCTATCTTTTTTGCAAGCCCGTTTATGGCGATGGCAGATTCGACCTTTTCTTCAAGCCCCTTTTCGCGAATAGAGGACAGGAGCTTGTTGTATACTGTTTCAAGTATTATCGGTACGGCGAACATCTTTGTCGGACGTACCTCCTTCATGTTTCGAGAAAGGTGCTTTAGTCCCTCTCCGAATGCAACTGCGGCGCCGCGGCTTATGGGAGCGAGAAAGCCGAAGGTGAATTCGTACGCATGGTGCATCGGGAGCACCGATAAAAGCGTGTCTTTTTTGTTTAAGTTTATCATTCTGCAGAATTCTGTGATGCTGAAGCAGATATTCTTGTGGGAGAGCATGACCCCCTTCGGCTCGCCCGTTGTGCCCGACGTAAAGAGCATGGAGCAGAGCGCGCCCTCGTCTATCACCTCTTCGATGTAGGAGGTGTTGCCTGCAAGTATCCTCTCGTTGCCCGATGCGATAAGCCCTGCAAGATCGTCAAAGCATATTGCGGTGATGCTGCCGTCAAGTCCTTCGAGCTTCTCGGCGCATTCCTTTGAATGAAGGATGCAGGAAATATCCGCGCTGAGAACTATTTTTTCGATCTCCGATGCACTAAGTCCCACATCTACCGGCACGGCAACTCCAAGTCCGCATACCGTGCTCATGTATGAGAGTGCCCATGCATAGCTGTTTTCTCCGATTATCATAACGTGTGTATCGCGAAGCCCTCTCTCGGAAAGCTCTGTGCCGAGCGCAAAAACGTCGCCCATGAAATCGCGGTAGGTTATCGGAGCGTATTCTCCCTCGACCTTTTCAAGAAACGCCACTCTGTCTGCGTGCTCGGACACGACCGTGCATAGCATATCCTTAAGGTCTGTAAAATCGTCTACTATGTAATTTTTCTTTATCACTTTTTGCTTCCGCCTTTCTTCGGGGATAGTAATATTGTATCATATAACTATGCTATCTTCAACAAATTTTGAGAATATTTGTTGACTTTTTTGCCGCGATATGGCATTATAAAGCTATGTTCATGATAAAAGGAGAAGACCATGAAAAAGATATTTTTGACATTTCTTATCCTGGCAACGGCGACCCTTGTGCTCGCCTCGTGTGAGTCGGTTACGACCGATATCGTTGTCGGCGGCGTGGCGCAGTATACCGTGGTGCGAAGCGATGAGATAAGCGACCCTGCCGAGCTTTCGCATATCACCGAGCTTATGAACACTGTGAGTGATGCCGTAGAGGCCAAAAGCGGTGTTATTCTCGCGCTCGATAACGACTGGGTAAAGAAGGGGACAGAACCCGACCCTGCTAAAAAGGAGATACTTATAGGCGACACTAACCGCCCCGAGACCAAGGAGGCGATGGAGTCGCTCGGAGAATCGGATTATGCGATAAGACAGATAGGTAACAAGATAGTTATCGTCGGAAAGAGCGATTATCTGCTTTCCGAAGCAGTAAAATTTTTTGCCGCAGAGCATCTCGGCAAGCGAGCAAAGGTGAATGGGGGAGACCTTGCGATATCGGGTGCGGTGGACTATTTTTCGGGCAAGACCGAGTATCTTGACCTTGGTGAATATGAGATAGTATATACGCGAGATGCCGCCGATCCTTTTACATATTCTTACTATGATTACACCTTTGACGAGCTCTCCGAGGCGAACGACCTTGCCGAGAAGATAGGCAAGGAGCACGGTGTGTATCTTAAGGTAACAAGGGACTACGTCTATGAGGGGATAGAAGACGAGTACGGTATATTGCTCGGAAGATGTGAGCGAGAGGAGACCGAGGCGGTAAAAAAGGAGCTTGCATTCAATGAGTACGCGATAAAAACCGTAGGGAACAAGGTCGTTGTGACAGGTCACGGATTTCTTTCTACCCACGCGGCAATAGAGAAGTTTTACGAGCTGCTCGACAGATTTGCCATAACCGATGACGGTAAGACATCTATCTGTATTCCGCACGGCTTTTCGTACGTGGGAGTGATGGAGAGCGGCGAGGATTGGGACCTTTCTCTACCCGAATACGAGGGAGGGGAAGACTTCAGCGTGTCCGATCTCGGTGACGGAGCATATCTTTTGAAGGTAAATGAGACAACAAAGGACGAATACCTTGATCATATTAAAAAAATTGAGAACAGCGGTGCGAAAAAGTACACCGAAAACGAGATAGAGGGCAATCTTTTTGCGACCTATATAAGTGAGACGAGCGTGATACATCTTCAATATGCACCCGTTTACAACAGAACGAGTATTGCCGTCGAACCCGTGAAAACTGCCGGTCTTTTCGAACTTGAGAAGGACAACGATAAGACGGTCGTGACCACACCCAAGCTCATTCAGCTCAAGGTCTTTGACGAGACTGTCGAAAACGGCGGTATGTGCTATATAATCCGACTCGAGAACGGTAAGTTTATCGTAGTTGACTGCGGTCAGGAGGAGGAGACTGCCTTCCTTATATACGAGCAGCTTGTTGAGAACAACGTGCTCGAAGGAAAACCGCAGATCGCGGCATGGATATTCACCCATTGGCATGGAGATCACTACATTACCTATACCAAATATTTCTTGCCGCTGTACGGTGACAATGTTGACGTCGAGAAATTCGTATACAGCTTCCCGATGGACAGATACTATTTCGGCTCGACAAAGTTAGCTTCATACAAGGGCTTCACAAGCGCGACGAGGATCGGAGACGTGATAAGGCCCCACGCGGGCGACGTGATGCATCTCGGAAACATGAAGCTCACCTTCCTTTATACACAGGACGAATTTTTGCCCCGCACTTTTGAGTTCTTTAACGATTCCTCGCTTACCTTTATGATAGAGTACGAGGGACAGAAGATACTTATAACCGGAGATGCATCGGAAAACTCGTGCAATATAATGCTCGATATGTATCCCGAATACTTGAAGTGCGATATACTTCAGGTGCCTCATCACGGTCATTACGGAGCTAATAACGCATTTATGGATGCGACCGACCCCTCTGTGGCGCTCATTCCCGCATCCGAGGTGCGCTGGAACGAGAAGCTTACGCGGGACTACTATTGGGGCGCAGCACCCCTTCGCTACCTTTTGGGTAAGGGCGGCGTCAAGGAATACTACGTGCAGGGAATGGGCACGGTGGCATTCGATCTGCCCTACAGTATAAAATAAAACGCAACCGAAACACCAAAAAGCCGTCGGGCTTTTTGGTGTTTTTTAATGAAATCGGGTCAAAAAATATTAACATTATCACAGTTGACTTTTTGGAGCGATTGTGGTATATTCTATAGTGGTAGTTTTATAGAAACCATAATATTGAACAGGAGAAAAGACGAATGAAGAAATTATTGTGCGTGATATTGGCGCTTCTGATGCTCGTACCCGCGCTTGCGTCGTGTAATGATACGACAACACCCGGCGGTCCCGGCACTCCCGGCGTTAACGAGGATGGACGTGTAAAGCTTATGGTCGACGGAGTCAGCCAGTACACACTTATTAGAAGCGATGCGGCAAGCGATAACCTTGCTATGACCCTTATGCAGAGAATAAATTCTGTTATAAGAAGTGCGACAGGCATCGATATGGCTATGGACAGTGACTGGGACAAGAAGGATATGACCAAGCCCGAGATCCTTATCGGCGAGACAAACCGTCCCGAATCTAAAGAGGTGCTTGACACTCTCGGTCCGTACGACTACGCTGTAAAGCAGGTCGGTAATAAGATCGTTATCGTCGGTAAGAACCAGTACACAACGACGGTTGCGGCCAACTACTTTATAAACGAGGTCCTTGAGAAGAACGGATCCTCCTCCGAGGGATATTTCTCTCTTCCCGAAAGCTTTGACTATGTAAACGCAAATCCCGGCACTATCGTTTTTGCGGAGGGAAGCACACCTAAGTATACCGTTATCTATACAAAGGATTACGCAGACAGATATAACTATTCCTACTACGACTACAACTTCGATGAGAAGACTGTCGCACAGGAGTTTGCAGTTAAACTTCAGGACAAATTCAAGGTCGTATTCAAGACCGCAATGGACCACATCTTCAACGAGGAGGCAGTAAAGACATCTCCCGAAATACTTGTCGGTAACTGCGACCGCGATGCGACACGCGACGTCAAGGCAGGGCTTGAGTACAACGAGTACGCAATAAAGGTGATCGGAAGCAAGCTCGTCATTGTAGGACACGGCTTTATGTCCACTTACGAGGGCCTTTACAAGTGCCTCGAGATCCTTGATGAGTTCAAGATAGAGGAAAACGGCGTAACAAAGATCATCCTTCCCGCAAACTTCGACTACGTCGGAGTATATGAGAACGGTGAGGAATGGATCCTTGACGTACCCGAGTATAAGGGCGGCAAGTATGACAGCGCATCCGACCTCGGACTCGATCTTGATACATACGTTGTCAAGTACAAGGAAACAAATGTCGACGAATACAACGCATATCTTGCCGAGCTTGAGAGCGCGGGATATACAAAGTATGCAACAAACGAGATCGACGGAAACCTCTTTGCTACATATACAAGCAAGAGCAACGGAAACATCCGCGTTCAGTTTGCGCCTGTATATTCTCAGACAACTATAATTGTACAACCCTCCAAGGCAGAGCTTCCTGCGCTTGAATCCGAAAATACAAAGGCGGCTGTAACCACAACAAAGCTCGTTCAGCTCAAAATATCCAATATGGTGAGCGAGAACGGACAGTGCCACATCTTCCGTCTCAATGACGGCAGATTCATCGTGTTTGACGGCGGCGGAGAGCCCGAAAGCTCTGATCTCATTTACGATAAGCTCGTTGAGCTCAACGTACTTGATGGCAAGCCGGTGATCGCGGCGTGGATATTCACTCACCATCACGGCGACCACACCGGAACATATCTGTCCAGATTCTCGTCCATGTACAAGAACAAGGTCGATATCGAGAGCTTCATCTACTCCTTCCCGGCCGACGGATACTATGCTGTAGACGAGACACTTAAATGGGACAAGGGTGTAAAGGGATGGAAGAGCTTCCAGAGTGCAACAAAGAGTGCTGATCACGTAACACCTTTTGCGGGCGACGTATGGTACTTCGGCGACCTTAAGATGACATGCCTCTATACACAGGCAGAGATGCTTCCCGATACTTTTGAGTTCTATAACGATTCCTCATCGGTATATATGTTTGAGGTGGGCGGTCAGAAGATATTTATAACGGGTGACGCATCCGAAAACGTTTGCCATATCTTGGTCGATATGTATCCGACATATCTCAAGTGTGACATTCTTCAGTTCCCGCACCACGGTCACTACGGCGCTACGATCGAATTCGCTGATGCGACAGATCCTTCGGTGGTTCTCATTCCCGCATCCCGCGAGCGTTGGCTCAATAAGCTTAATAAGTCGAGCTACGTCGGTTCCGCCACACTCAGATATCTTCTCGCAAAGAAGACTGTTAAGGAAAAGTATATTCACGGTCTCGGAACTGTTGAATTCGATCTTCCTTACAAGGGAAAATAATAAATAACAGCTAAAAAACGCTCCTTAAAAAAAGGAGCGTTTTTTTGTTTAATATACGAAAATGGGTTGAATATGAAAAAAAGTTATGATATAATTATAATAACTATGCGTATGCCCTTTTTGTGTTTATTGTAAATGGCAATAACGTTATGGAATATAATAAAGAAAGGAGGAAAGGATCCTGGAAAATCTGAAAATATCAAACCTTTTTGACCTTGAAAAAACGATCGCCAAGGATCTTCTTTTGCGTTTTGAGTATCCCTGGGAGGTGTTGCCCAATATCAAGGCGTATGTTCTTGAGCTTGGCAAGACGCTTTCTCCCGACGAGTACTATTCTCCGTCCGAGAACGTGTGGATATCAAAGGATGCAAAGGTGGCGCCTACGGCATCTATCGAGGGACCTACAATAATATGTGCGGGTGCGGATATCAAGCATTGTGCATTCGTTCGCGGTTCGGTGATAGTCGGACGCGGTGCGGTGGTCGGAAATTCCACAGAGGTGAAGAACTCAATACTCTTTGACGAGGCGAAGGTTCCGCACTTCAATTATATGGGCGACTCGATCTTCGGTCACGGCGCGCATATGGGTGCGGGATGCGTTACATCCAACCTCAAGAGCGACAAGACGCTTGTTGCAGTCAGAGGAGAGGGCTTCAAGATCGAGACCGGACTTAAAAAATTCGGTGCGATGCTTGGTGACTTTGCCGAGATCGGATGCAACAGCGTGCTCAATCCCGGAACGGTTATAGGCAGACGCGCAAGCGTTTACCCCACATCGTCGGTTAGAGGCGTTGTCCCTGCAGACCACATTTTTAAGAATGCAGAGAATATCGTTCTTCGCAAAAAGGATTAAAAAGATCAAAAAAGGAAGGATCTATTACAATGGGTAGATTATTTGGAACAGACGGAGTTCGCGGAATTGCGAATACCGACCTTACGTGTGAGCTTGCTATGAATATCGGCCGTGCAGCGGCAACTGTTCTTAACGATGACAGCCGCAGACGTCCTGTTTTCGTTGTGGGATGTGAT
>JAZNZQ010000260.1:0-3991 GCA_045595035.1 Eubacteriales bacterium
CCGAGGAGCACGACGAGATGATCGGCTTTGTCTCACAGCTCACCCACTGTATCGCGGTGGCGCTTATGACCTGCTCCGACAACGCGCACCTTGTTGAATACACGGGAGACTCCTTCCGTGACCTTACAAGGATAGCACGCATAAACGATGCTATGTGGAGCGAGCTTTTCCTTATGAACCGCGAGCCGCTGCTGCGTCAGATGGACACCTTTATTAACGAATGTAATGAGCTTCGGGAAATGCTCGAGAGAAAGGACCGCGAGGGCCTTCGTGCGAAGATGCGGCTTTCGACCGAGCGCCGTGCTCTTTTTGATAAAAAAGCGAGGTAAACTGTTATGAATATGTACTTTGAAAAAAAGCTTGCGATACCGATGGAGGTAAAGGAGATGTACCCCCTCGATATTGCGATGCAGACTATAATCGACAAGAGAAATGTGGAGATAAAGGATATCTTTACAGGTAAGAGCGACAGATTCCTTCTCATAATCGGTCCCTGCTCGGCGGATAACGAGGACACGGTCATCGATTACATCAGCCGCCTTCGCACTCTTCAGGATAAGGTCGAGGATAAGATATTCATCATTCCTCGCATCTACACGAACAAGCCGAGAACGACGGGCGACGGCTACAAGGGCATGCTCCATCAGCCCGACCCCACCGCCGCACCGGATCTGCTTAAGGGCATCGTCACTATCCGTGAACTTCATATGAGAGCGCTTCGTGAGACCGGATTCTCGTGTGCTGACGAGATGCTCTACCCCGAAAACTACAAGTATCTCGACGACCTGCTCGCATACGTTGCCGTCGGCGCGCGCTCGGTCGAAAATCAACAGCACCGCTTAACGGCAAGCGGCATCGAGGTGCCTGTCGGTATGAAGAATCCGACCAGCGGTGACATCTCGGTCATGATGAACTCGATCACCGCCGCACAGCATAAGCATACCTTCATCTACCGCGGCTGGCAGGCGCATTCCGAGGGGAATCCGCTCTCCCACGCCATTCTTCGCGGATACGTGAACAAGCACGGACAGTCGCTTCCCAACTACCACTATGAGGACCTCGTCAATCTTCACGAGGCATACGCGGCCCATCCCGACCTTGTAAATCCCGCGGTCATCATCGATACGAACCACGCAAACTCGGGCAAAAAGTATCTTGAGCAGATACGAATCGCCAAGGAGATTGTGCACAACAGAAACCACAACGCCGACATAAAACGCCTCGTCAAGGGACTTATGATAGAGAGCTATATCGAGGACGGCGCGCAGAAAGTAGGGGAGGGCTGCTACGGTAAGTCGATAACCGACCCGTGTCTCGGTTGGGAGAAGACCGAGCGCCTTGTACTTGAGCTTGCCGAAAAACTGTGATGAAAAGACTTTTGACAGATATAATGGATATAGGCGAGCATATGCTCCGCTCGGGCGCCGAGGTGCACCGCGTTGAGGACAGCGTCAAGCGAATGGCGCTATCGCTCGGGGCATCTCGCGTTGACGTGTTTATAATCACGAGCAGTATGGTCGCGACCGTATTTCCGCCCGAGGGAAACCCGATAACACAGACGAGACGTATTGCGGGCGGAGCTACCGACTATGAGAAGCTGCACCGCTTGAACGAGCTTTCAAGAAAGATATGCGATAAGAAGCTCTCAGCCGAGGAGATAGAGGCGGACCTTTCTGCGGCACTTTCGGTAAAGGGATATCCACTTTGGCTTGAGATACTCTGCTATGCGCTCGTCGCTTCCTCCTTCACTCTCTTTTTCGGAGGAGCGCTTCACGAGGCGGCAGTCTCGCTTGTCATCGGCGCGATTCTTCGCGTTGCCGTGCTTTTCTCGGAGAGGGTAATGTCGAATAAGATATTCTCAAAATTTCTCTCCTCGCTTACCGCGACCGCACTTGCTGCGGCGGCGCTCTCGCTCGGGCTTGTGGAGGATATCGACAAGGTGATGATAGGCAACATAATGCTGCTTATTCCCGGAATCGGTCTGACAAACGCTATACGCGACCTCTTTACGGGGGACAGCATCGCGGGACTGTTTCGCTCCATTGAAGCGGCACTTGCTGCGCTTGCCATTGCGGGCGGTTACTTTGCCGTCGTGTTTTTGGGAGGTGCGCTATGACTGAGCTTGTACAGATAATCTCGGGAACGTTCGGCGTGCTCGGATTTGGCGTGCTATTTAATATAAGAGGAAGGCGAATGGCGGCGACAGTAGCCCTCGGATGCCTCTCATGGACGATATTCGTTCTTTTGGGGGCGCTTATCGAGAGTGAGGCGGTGAAATATTTCATCGTCGCGCTCGTGATATCGCTTTTGGCGGAGGCGCTTGCAAGGTATCTGAAGACCCCGACGACCACCTTTACAATTACCGCGCTCGTACCGCTCGTACCCGGCGGCTCGCTCTATTATACGATGGCATATGCGTTTGAGAGCGATCTTAAAAGATTCGTTTCAAAGGCGCTCGACACCCTCGCTCTTGCCGCCGCACTCGCCCTCGGGATCATTGCCGCAACCACGCTTACGACACTTTATTTTAAGGCGAAAATGCATATAAAAAGAAAGGTTTGAGCGACCTTTCTTTTTTGTTAAAAAATTTTTCTTTTAACATATTGACAATTTGCAAAACAAGTGATATAATACATAGGTTCGTCCACAAGAACACACAAAATTACACAGTTTTTATAGAAAGAAGGCGCATTTCCTTGACTACAGCATCAATCTTTATAGCGCTCTCCGTGGCGCTCATCTCGGGACTTCTTCTCTCGAGACTTGCGAAGGTATTGAACCTTCCCGCAGTTACCGCATATCTTGTTGCGGGCGTGCTTATCGGACCCTTCTGTCTCGGACAGCTCGGTATTGAGGGACTCGGATTTATCAACAACGAATGGGTGCATCATTTCTCCATTCTCTGCGATCTCGCACTCGGCTTTATCGCCTTTGCGATCGGTAACGAGTTCAGAGTATCCCAGCTTAAGAAGATAGGCAAGCAGGCGACCATCATCGGCATCCTTCAGGCGGTAGTCACAACTGTGCTTGTTGATATAGTTCTTATCGCACTTCATTTTGTAATGCCCGACATCCTTCCGCTCCCCGTAGCTGTCACGCTCGGTGCTGTGGCGGCGGCAACAGCTCCCGCGGCAACACTTATGGTAGTAAAGCAGTACAAGGCAAAGGGCCCGGTTACAAGCGTGCTCCTTCCCGTAGTTGCGCTTGACGACGCGGTAGGTCTTGTGCTCTTCGCGGTATCCTTCGGTATTGCAAGATCGCTCGGCTCGGGCTCGGTAAGCGTGCTCAACGTTGTTCTTGAGCCGATAATCGAGGTAGTTCTCTCGCTCGGACTCGGCGCGCTCATGGGCGTTCTCTTCAACCTTATGGAGAGATTCTTCCACTCGCGTTCCAAGCGTATGGCGGTCTCGGTCGCGTTCGTGCTCATCACGGTCGGTATCTCCTCGCTCTCCTTTAATGTTGCGGGAATACATATCGCATTCTCCTCGCTTCTCTCCTGCATGATGCTCGGAACGGTCTTCTGCAACATCTGCGATTTCTCCGAGGAGCTTATGGAGCGTGTTGACAGATGGAGTGCGCCCCTTCTCGTTCTCTTCTTCGTTATCAGCGGAGCAGAGCTTAACCTCGCGGTGTTCTCCAACTGGATAATCGTTCTTGTCGGTGTAGTTTACATCATCTCCCGCTCGGCGGGAAAGATGCTCGGTGCTTTCTCGAGCGCAAAGCTCTCGGGAAGCGAGTCGAATATAGTCAAGTATCTCGGCATCACACTTCTTCCGCAGGCGGGCGTTGCGCTCGGTATGGCGAATAAGGCGTATGCGGCACTTGACGGCGGCGAGCTTGTGCTCAATATAACACTCTTTGCCGTTCTCGTTTACGAGCTTATCGGTCCCTACCTCACAAAGAAGGCGCTCGAAGCCGCAGGTGAGATCCGTCCCGAGGGCAAGACAAGCGCAAGAGACGAGCATGCCACGAAATTGGCAGCCGAAAAGGC
>JAZNZQ010000261.1:0-4158 GCA_045595035.1 Eubacteriales bacterium
TCAAAAGCATAGGGGATTCTGCATTTGCCTCTTGTACGTCGCTTAATAGCATAACTATTCCCGACAATGTTGAAGCTATCGCTGATAATGCATTTTCTTCTTGTACTTTACTTGAGAGCGTGACAATAGGAAAGGGTGTCAAAAGCATAGGGGATTCTGCATTTGCCTCTTGCGAAGCACTTGCAAGCGTGAGCGTTCCCGACGGTGTTACAGTTATCGACGATTTTGCGTTTTACTATTGCACCTCGCTTGAGAGCGTGAGCATCCCCGCGAGTGTAACAAGCATTGGCATGATGGCGTTTTGCGATTGCGCTTTACTTGAAACCATAACCTACAATGGAACGGAAGAAGAGTGGAATGCGATAAGCAAGGGAAATAATTGGGACACAGATGCCGGACGTGATACAGCGAAGGGTACGTATACACTTGTGTTTGCGCCTAATTCTGAATTTGTATACGGTGATGCTACAGGTGACGGAGTCGTTGACGGTAAGGATCTGGTTAGACTCAAAAAGTATCTTGCTGCATTTGATTGGGATACAAACACTTCAAGTGTTGAAATCAATCTCGGCGCAGATGCTACAGGTGACGGTGTTATTGACGGAAAGGACCTTGTACGACTCAAGAAGTACCTCGCGGCATATGACTGGGAAACAGGCACGTCCGACGTAATACTCGGACCCGAAAAGCCGTCTGAACCTTCCGATCCGAGCGATAAGAATGAAGATGGTGACGGTTGGACGGATTTCGTTCCTTGTTGATAATGCAAATTCAACGTAATAAAACAAAAACGGCTCAAATGAGCCGTTTTTTTATGCGTTTATAAGATCTTTGATATAAATGAGCGTATCTGTGAGCTTATCTGTGTCGATGCCGCTCTCGGAGAGTACGGGGGATTCAAGTGTGACGCTTCCGCTGTATCCGTGCGCTTTTATCTTGTTAAAGAAATCGGGGAAGTCGATAAGTCCCTCGCGCGGATGAAGTATCGGGCGAAGACGTGTGAAATCGCGGTCCTCTCCCGCGCGCAGGTCGCTTATATGTATATGTGTCAATGCGCCCTCCCACAGCCAATCTGAGGAGTATAGAGCATCGAACTGATGATGAAATTCACCGAAGCGTGTGTCAAAGAGCATTTTCGCTCTCGGGTAGAGATCGTATATCGCCTTGAGGTTGTCAAGCGGAAAATTGGTAGAGCAGGGGATGTTTTCAAAAAGTATCTCTATTCCGTATCTGTCCGCGATCTCAAAAAGCTCGGGGCAGAGCCCTATGTGTCGGTCTATCTCGGCATCTGAGAGAAAACCGCCCCACAGATGGAGCACAAGCCGTGATGCACCGATATCGCGGCCCATTTTACAGTTTATATCAAACAGCCGCATTCCCTCGCGTATATCCTCGTCCTTTCCCTCGGAGAAAAGGATGCCGATGTTTTTCTCGGCATGGATGACAGGGAAAACAAGTCCTGTCTTTTCGAGGTCGCATTTGATGATGTCGAGCTTATCATAGAATGCGGGAAGCATCATAAGCTCGATTCCGTCGATACCCGAATTTTTTACTACCTCGGGCAGAAACGAGCATATATATTTGTGATCGTAATTGCACAGACGGCCGATGATGGCTCCCGTCGAGCAATACAGAGGATATCTGTTCATTTTGCATCAGACCTTTCATTCAACTCAGATTATTTTATCACAAAATAAAAAAAGCTTCAATAACCTTGGGAAATTTTCTTATAACTCTTTTCAAAGTGTGAAAAATATGATAGAATAAAAGATAATAATATTACAATGGGAGAAAAATATGGATTTGAAAGATTTCAGCTTACTTTATCCCGATCTTGAATCTCATAAAAGACATTACACGGGGGCGGATGCTGTTTCTGTCGGCGACGACGTAATTGAACAGCTCGGACTCTCCGAGATCATAAATTTAAAGAACAGCGATCTTAAGGATTTCTTTACCACAGACCCCGAAATAATAGAATACCGACTTGAAAATTTTTCTGATATGCTCGAGAATCCCGAGATAGGCAAGACCCTTACGTCTGTCATTCCGATACTCGGAGATATAGTTGAGCTTCGCCGTCTTGAAGCCGATAGCGGCAACACCGAATCCTATCTTTTGAGTATATCCGAGATAGAACTCTACATTTCTTGCATAGACCGCTTGCAGGAGGGATTTTCTTCGTTTAAGGACAGAATAAAGAGCCGTGCATTTCGCGCTTTTGCCGAGCGTATCGAGGAGCTTTCTACAAGCGAATATTACAAGGAACTCAACACAAAGCTTGATGAGCTTACAAAGCGTGTGCGCGAGATCAAAAGCGTGACGGTCGGTGTCAATCTTGACTCCCAGCTCCGTCCTGTTGACGCGGGAGTGCTTTCGATAAATCCCGAATATTTCAAATCGGGCGACGTTATAGAAAAGATACTCCGTATGGATTTCAAGGATGACGAATACACCTGCATCGCTTCTCTCGTTCCTTTCGGAAAGGGGCAGAGCGAAAATCAGCAGATGGCGCTCAGCTTCGCATTCAACTCCGCGATAAACGAGGTCTACAAGGCATCTCTTCGCTCCTGGAAGAAGATAGTGCGCTCCTACGTGCTTGAAAATACAGATTTTATCATAAATCTACTCCCCGAGATGGAGTTTATGGTAAACGGCACAAAGCTGCTTCGCCGCCTCTCGGAAAAGGGACTTTCTCTCTGCCGTCCCGATATTGCTCCAATGGATGCGCGTGCCTTTGATGCTGCAGAGCTTTACAATCCCGCAGTTGCGCTCAAGGTCGACGATGAAATAGTTACAAATGACATAACCTTTGACGAGAAGGGGATGATATACGTCCTTACCGGACCTAACAGGGGAGGAAAATCGGTCATCACCTGTGCTGTCGGTCTTTCGCAGTCGCTTTCGCAGCTCGGACTTTTTGTTCCCGCGAAGAGCTTGCGTATAAGCCCCGTTGATGCGATATTCACGCATTTTCCCGAGGGCGCAGAGGATACCATTGACAAGGGACGTCTTGGTGAGGAATGTGCCAGAATGAGCGAGATATTCGAGAAGGTAACGCGCCACAGTCTCGTGCTTCTTGACGAATCTCTTTCCTCTACCGGCTCTTACGAGGCATCCTATATTGCCGCTGAGGTACTTGCCGGCTTTAGCCGTGTCGGATGCAGATGTCTTTTCTCGACTCACCTTCACGAGCTTTCAGCCGAGCTTGCCGCAATAAACGAAAAGACTGCCGCTGTGGGCGGAGCGAAGATAGATACACTTGTAGCAGGGATCGAGGAGGGCAAGCGCTCGTTTAAGATAGTGCGCGCAGTCCCCGACGGAAAGAGCTACGCACGCGATATCGCGAACAAATACGGACTTTCATACGAAAAAATAACCGAGAAAATAGAGAAGAGGGAAGAATAAAAATGGAAAAATTTTTGAAGCTTATTGAAAATGATGCACGCCTTACAGAGGAGCAGCTTGCCGTTATGTGCGCCAAAGAGGTCGGCGACATAAAGAAAATGATGGAAAAGTACGAGCGCGACGGCGTTATTCTCGGCTACAAAACTCTTATCGATTGGGATAAGACCGAGCGTGAATACGTTACGGCTATGATCGAGCTTAAGATAGCTCCGCAGAAGGACCGCGGATTTGATCGCATTGCCGAAAAGATATACAATTATCCCGAGGTACAGAGCTTGTACCTTGTTTCGGGCGGATTTGACTTTATGGTAATACTTGAAGGCAAGACGATGCGTGAGGTCGCATATTTTGTTGCGCAGAAGCTCGCTCCCATCGATGCGGTAATGTCCACCGCCACACATTTCGTACTCAGAAAGTACAAGGATAAGGGCGTTGTTTACGGCCCGCAGGAAATAGACGAGAGAGGAAATAACCTGTAATGATAGATTATGATTCTGTAATATCGAAAAAGGTCACAGAATTGAAGCCGTCGGGAATCAGAAAATTTTTTGACCTTCTCGAGACGATGGACGACGTTATTTCGCTCACCGTCGGAGAACCCGATTTTATGACCCCGTGGCATATTCGTGAGGCCGCAATAGAGGTGCTTGAAAAGGGAAGAACGCGCTACACGTCCAACAGCGGTACGATGGATCTGCGCGTTGCCATCTCCGAATACCTCGAGCGCAGATTTGACCTTAAATATTCGCC
>JAZNZQ010000262.1:0-8222 GCA_045595035.1 Eubacteriales bacterium
CGTAATTTTTAAGCATACAAAGAAGTATTATCAGCTCGACGAGGGCGACATAGCTCTTATCGAGGAGGATAAGGTCACATTCTTCGGCTCGGACGGAAAAGAAAAGACATACGAGCTGCTCGAGGTAAAGTGGAGTGTAAATGCGGCTGAAAAGGGCGGATTTGACCATTTTATGATCAAGGAGATCCACGAGGAGCCCAAGTCTATTCACAAGACTATCGGCACACGACTTGAGAACGGACTTCCCGTATTCGGTATTCCCACGCTTGACGGTGAGAAGATCAATAAAATCAAGAAGATCCATATGGTTGCCTGCGGAAGTGCTATGCACGCGGCTATGGTCGGCAAGAATATGATCGAGAAGATGGCACGTATCCCCGTTGCCGTCGAGATCGCATCCGAGTTTCGATACAACAACCCCATCATTGATAAGGATGACCTCGTTCTTCTTATCACACAGTCGGGCGAGACCGCAGATACACTTGCGGCACTCCGTCTTGCAAAGCAGCTTGGTGTATATACTCTGTCGATAGTTAACGTTGTCGGTTCTTCCATCGCACGCGAGTCGGACGGCGTGTTCTACACATGGGCAGGTCCCGAGATCGCAGTTGCTACCACAAAGGGCTATACGGTCCAGATGGCAACTCTCTTCCTCTTTGCTTTCAGATTCGCTCAGGCAAAGGGCTTTATTGATGACAAGACCACGGCACAGCTCTCGACATATCTTGCAGACAGCGTTCCCGAATCTGTAAAAGCAGCTATAGAGATGACAGATATCACAAAGAAGATCGCAGAGTACTGCAAGAATTACGAGCACGTATTCTACATCGGACGCGGTATCGACTATGCGCTCTCTGTCGAGGCGTCGCTCAAGCTCAAGGAGATATCCTACATTCATGCTGAGGCGTATGCTGCGGGCGAGCTCAAGCACGGAACGATCTCGCTTATAACCGACGGCGTTCCGGTATTTGCTGTGGCTACCAACAGAGCTATGTATGAGAAAATGATAAGCAATATCCGCGAGGTAAAATCAAGAGGCGCGCACGTAATTCTCGTTTGCGCATCCGATTTCCCCGCAGCCCCCGACCTTTATGATGATATCATCATCGTTCCCGACGTCCCCGAGACCTTTGCCGCGTTCCCTGCAATAACACTTATGCAGATGGTTGCATATTACACGGCGGTAGCTCTTGAGTGTGACGTTGACAAACCGAGAAATCTTGCAAAATCGGTAACTGTCGAATAATACAAATTGTACAAAAAAGCGGAGGGCATTTCAGCGTTTCGCTGAAATGCCCGAACCGCAAAAACTTTAACAAATTGATAACAAAAAGACTTTAAAGATATTCTATGATAGTGTTAAGGAGTGAAAGCTATGTGGAATTCAAAAGAGCAAATTACCTTTTGTGAAGGTGGAAAATCCCCCTATACGATAGTCATCCCCGAAAAGGCGACCTATTGTATCAAAACACTTGCGGAAAAGCTTTCAAAGGAGCTTGTTCCATATACGACAGAGCCGCTTCCGATAGTCAAGGACACGGATGCAAGTGAGCACGATACCGCAAAAGAAATACTTCTCTATAAGACAAACAGGGAAGAATCTAAAAAGGCACTCTCTACACTCGGATATGTCGATTACACCGTCCGAGAAATAAACGGCAAGATCGTTATCGCAGCCCACAGCGAGGCCGCGGCATGCGATGCCGTTCAAAGATTTTTACTCTATATGAACGCTTTCCGTCCGATGGCAATTATCGGTACGCCTTCTGCGACCATGCCCCTCGGATATTCCCTTGACGGAAAGGTGAAACGTTTCGTCTCTTCGCTCCCCGTATATGAGGGCGGAATTCTCGCGGGTGTAAGCGGAGCCGAAAGCGACTCCTATACCGTGAGCATAGATGAGACCAATGAAAACGAATACAAGTCGTATCTCGCACTTCTTGAGTCGCGCGGATACGTTAAATATACAGATAATAACATAAGCGGCAACCTTTTTGCCACATACACAAATGCAGAGTCGAACGTATTCTGCGAATACATCCCCTGCTACGCAAAGGTGAAGATAACCGCATCACATAAGGAAACTCTCCCCGGACTTGCCTCTGACAACATCTATGAGGACAAGGGGGTAAAGCCCTTTATGGCGATGCTCGAGATGGTCAATGCGGTCGACACCTGCGGATTCTCCTTTGTATGGAGACTTTGCGACGGCTCGTTTATAATCCTTGACGGCGGACTTCCCGAGTATGATGAGAGAGACGGAAGCACACAGCACGACAAACTCTATGATTTTCTTAAGGAGCATACGGTCGGTGGCGGTGAACCCGTAGTTGCGGCGTGGTTCTTTTCACACGCACATAACGATCATATCGGTTGCTTTATGAGCTTTGCGGCAAAGTACTCACCTCTTGTAAAGATCGAGCAGGTTATATACAACTTTCCGCCCGACGAGATGGTAAGCCCTGCTCAGGCAGGTTATCAGCACAGATTCAGATGTATTGCAAGAAATTGCGGCGACGACGTGAAGATAGTCCACCATCATACGGGACAGAAATTCTTTATACGCGATGCCGAGATAGAGATACTTTACACTCTCGACGATTTCTACCCGAAGGTGCTTATGCACGTTCAGCCGGTGCATTGTCCCCAGCCCTATCTCAAACACCACACGTATCCGAGGGAAAATTCTTTCTTCAATGATACATCGACTGTATTTACAATAAAGATGGCGGGGCAGAAGATGATGATGCTCGGAGATGCTACATTCTTGTCGGCTGACATCTGCGTGGATATGTACGGACATGATCTTAAGAGTGATATTCTCCAGCTCGGACACCACGGAAGTCACGGATGTACACTTCAGCTTTATGAGCATATCGTACCGGAAACTATCCTGTTCCCGGTAGCTACAGTACGCTTTATGCAGCGCATTCAGATATCGCTCAACAGCGCGCTTATAGACAGACTTAATGTAAAGGATATGTTTTTATCCGGAGCGGGAGACACGGTTCTTTATCTCCCCCATACGCCCGATAATAAATACGAATAAGACCCTAAAACGAAAGGTGACGCTATGGAAAACAAGGAAAAGGTATATACGATATGCGCCGAAGGCGTGTGTGATTACGTAATAGTCATCCCAAAGGATGCGACTGTCCCTATGGAGCAGGTTGCGGAAAAACTTCAAAAGGGAATAGCTCCCTGCGTCGATAACCCTATTGAAATAGTCAAGGACGGCGACGGTGAGAGAGAAAAGGAGATACTTCTCTATAAGACGTCAAGACCCGAATCAAAGGCGCTTCTTGATACGCTTGGATATACCGACTATGCCATCGAGGTTATTGGCGGTAAGATCGTTATCGCATCTCACAGCGAGGCGGGAATGATCGAGGCGGTCGAGAGATTTGTTTGGTATCTCGATTCCTTCAGGCCCTCGGCTCTTGTCGGAAAGCCCCGCGCGACGATCTGCGAGGGGGCGAGAATAGACGGATACGTTATTCGCTTTGCTCCCGAGGTCCCCGCGTACAAGGGCGGCGTGATCGCGGGCGTGAACGATGCCGAAAGCTCGTCCTACACGGTCAGCATAGATGAGACCAACGAAAAGGAATACAAGGCATACCTTAAGTTCCTTGAAGATTCCGGGTACACGAAATATACCGAAAACGAAATAGCCGGCAACCTTTTTGCCACCTATACAAACGCGAATACCGATGTGTTCTGTCAGTATGCTCCCTGTTACGGCAAGGTGAAGATAACATCGGCTCACAAGGGCACTCTTGCGGAACTTGAATCCGAGAACGTATGGGAAAACAAGGGTGTCGAGCCGTTCGTCGCCATGCTCGAGATGGTAAGCGCGGTCGATACCTGCGGATTCGGCTACGTGTGGCGCCTCTCGGACGGAAGCTTCATCGTGCTTGACGGCGGTATTCCCGAGTACGACGTAAGATACGACAATACACAGTACGATCAGATATACGATTTCTTAAAGAAGCATTCCCCCGACGGCGAGATACGTGTTGCGGCATGGCTCTTCTCGCACTCGCACAATGACCACGTCGGTGCATTTATGTACTTTGCCATGAAGTATTCACAGTACGTGACAGTCGAGAGGATCATATACAATCTCCCCGCGGACACGGTCATCGGCGGATACGATGCATATCAGAACAAATTCAGAAAGTGCTGTCACCTCTTTGGCCGCGATACAAAGATCATTCACGCGCACACCGGACAGAAATTCTTTATCCGTGATGCCGAGGTCGAGATGATCTATACGCTTGACGATTTCTATCCCAACATTCTTCAGCAGAAGGGATGGGGACCTCAGCCGCTTCCTTATCTTAAGCATCACACCTATCCGAAAAACAGATTTGAGTTCAACGATACTTCCTTTGTCTTTACCGTAAAGCTTGCGGGACAGAAGATGATGATGCTGGGAGATGCGACCTTCAACTGCTGTGACCTTCTTGTTGACAGATACGGCGACGCGCTTGAAAGTGAGATAGTACAGCTTGCACATCACGGAAGCAACGGCGGCACACTTCAGGTATATCAGTATATAAAGCCGCAGGTAGTCCTTTTCCCGGTCGCAACTGTCCGATTTATGGGCAGAATAAAGAATTCGCTCAACAGCTATATGATAGACAGAATGCTCATCCCCGAAATGTACCTCTCAGGCGCGGGAGACGTAGTTCTTCCTCTTCCTCATAAGATATCTGAAAAATATATATAGATCGAAAAAAGGAGAATAGGAATATCATGGAAAAAAAGATTTATACGCTTTGTGAAGAGAAGAAGAGCGATTATGTAATAGTCGTCGCAGCAAATGCGGCGCATTCCGTAAAAGTGATCGCCGAGGGACTAAAAAAGCATCTTGATACATTTGTTACAGAGCCGATGCAGATAGTGAGCGATGAAACAGCTCCTGTATCGCATGAGATACTTGTAGGTAAGACGAACCGTCCCGAATCCGATCTTGTAAATAAGCTCGGCTATATAGAATACGCGCTTTCAATGTCGGACGGAAAGGTGGTTCTTGCAAGCCGTTCCGACTTCGGTCTTTCCGATGCGGTCGATTTTCTCTGTCATTATTTCAACGCTCACAGACCGACAGCACTTATCGGAGAGCCGCACGTTACAATGCCCGACGGTTTTATGATGAAGACCGAAACAAGACGGTTTGTTAAGGGTGCCCCCGAATACAAGGGCGGCGAGATCGCAGGCGTAAACGATGCGGACAGCAATTCCTATACGGTCAGCATCAATAATACCGATAAAAAGCAATGGAATGCATACCTTCGCCGGCTCGAAAAGCTCGGATATGAAAAGTACAGCGAGAACAATATAGAAGGCAACCTTTTTGCCACGTACATAAATTCCGAGATGGATATCCATTGCCAGTTCACCCCTTGCTATTCTTCGGCAAGGATAACGGTTGCACACAAGGGAAAGCTTCCTCCCAAGGAAAACGTATATGAGGACAAGGGTATCAAGCCCGCGTTTGTGGAGCTTCGTCTCAATAACGTTGAAAACACAAACGGTGTTTCACTTGCGATGCGCCTTTGCGACGGCTCGCTTATTATCGTCGACGGCGGAATGCACGAGTACAACGACGTAACGGGTAAGACCGATGCGGATAATATGTACGATATGATGCTTGAACTTTCGGGAGGAAAGAAGCCGCGTATTGCAGCATGGTTCTTTACGCATGCTCACGACGACCATCTTGCGTGCTTCATGGGCTTTGCCGCAAAGTACGGTTCCATGGTAACGCTTGAAAAGCTTGTTTATAACTTTGCGGGCGATTCGGCACTCGGCGGATGGCAGAAGAATTATCAAACACGCTTTGAAAAGCTCGCGACATTCTTCGGCGCCAAGGTCTATACTATTCAGGCGCATACAGGTCAGGAGCTTCATATAAGAGATGCCAAGATCGAGATACTAAACTCGATGGATGACTTTTATCCGAAGTCGCTTCTCACAGTTGCCGTTCAGTCTTTCCCGACTCCCTATAATAATCACCACACCTTTCCATCTCACGGCTCGTACTTCAACGACACCTGCATAATCTTCAAGGTGACGCTCGGAGGACAGACGCTTATGGTGCTCGGTGACGCGACCTTTATTCACGCTGACCGCCTCGTCGATATGTACGGCGATTATCTGAAGTGCGACTTTATGCAGCTTGCACATCACGGAAGCCACGGCGGTTCGGTGCAGCTTTACAGTACGATCTCTCCCGAGGTCGTTCTTTGGACCTCGTCGATGGACAGATTTATTGAGAGAAAGAAGATCTCGCTCAACAGCGCGCTTGTCGACAGAATAGGCGCAAAGGAGATCTGGCCCGCGGGAAAGGGAAATAAGATATTTGAGCTTCCCTATACTCCAAAAGAATATTGATCAATGTAAATATAAGAGAGGAACGAATATGAATATGAAGATGAAGATGAAGAGATTTATTTGTGCCGCACTCGTTATCCTTATGCTTCCGCTTTGGATGATCTCTTGCGGAGATAACACACCGGGCGGTAACACAGATCTTCCCGCAAATGCAACAGAAGAAGAAAAATTCCATGCGGCAGACGGCAGAATAGCGCTTGCTTCCGACGGTGCGCCTGTCTATAAGATAATTCGTCCCGAGGGCTCGAGTTCCAAATTTACAACAATGAGCGCCGCGATATATGATGCGGTGCTTGAGAAATGCGGTGTTGAGCTTGAGCTTGGCGACGACTGGCTCGACAGAGGAACATCCCCCGACGCGGCGGCTAAGGAGATCCTTATAGGAAACACAAACAGACCCGAGAGCGCGACTGTGGCAGACACACTTTCCGATGTCAACTTCGGTATCGAGGTGGTCGGCAACAAGATCGTTATCAATGCAAAAGAAGAGATCGACCTTGAGCGTGCGGTTACTTATTTTGTCGAGAATTATATCGATACGGTTCCCGCGCTTGATGGCAAGTGCACTATTGACGGCTCGATAAATTACAGAAGCTCGAATGAGTATCTTACTATCGCAACGACAGGAAACGATAACTATATGGTTACGTATCCTAACAGCGAGAAGGAATATTGTATTTGGACATACACTCCCGGAGCAAACTTCGAGTCGCTGGCAAACAAGGTTTACACAAAGCTTAACGATAACAAAAAGCACTCGCTTGCTTTCGGCTCGGATAAGCTTATCCTTGATACACTTGATCCCACAAACTGGAAAGAGGTCCTTGTCGGACTTACAACAAGACCCGAGACCGTGCAGGTCAAGGCAGCTCTTGATTATGATGAGTTTGCGATAAAGGTGTTAAACAACAAGGTCGTTGTAACAGGTCTCGGACATCCGTCTACTATCGAGGCGGTAGAGCTCTTTGAAGAATTTCTTGACAAGTACCGTGATACGGCTACGGGCGCGTTCAGACTCCCTTCCGATTTTTCTTATGTTGCAAAATACTCGGGCGCAAAGAGCTGGGAGCTTAATATTCCCGAATACAAAGGCGGCGCGATCGATTCTGTAACAGATGCGGGCGACAACAGCTTTGTTACGGTCATTAAGGACACCACAAAGGATGAGTATGATGCATATCTCACCTCTCTTGAGAGCGCGGGATACACAAAGCACAGCGATAACGTCATCGGTGAGAACTACTTTGCTATCTACACGGCGGACAAGAGCGTTCTCAACGTAGCTTATACTACATACAATTCCTCTACACGAATCATCTCCGAAAAGAAGAATAACACAAAGCTTCCCCAGACGGCAGCCGAGAACGTGTTTACGGACAAGGGAGTTGCCCCCACTATAACACAGATGTTCATCAGCCATTCCGAGAAGGACGGTGCCGCAAATAACGGCGGACAGTGCTATATATTCGAGCTCTCGGACGGCAGGTTCATTCTCGTTGACGGCGGACCTAACGGAACCGAAAAGACCGGCAAAGAGAAGGGGGATGACGCAGATCGCCTTTACAACCTTCTCCTCAAGCTTTCGGGCGGAGAAAAACCGGTAATTGCCGCTTGGTTTGTAACTCACCTTCACGGAGACCACGTTATCACATTCCAGGATTTCGCAGACAGATATCATTCTAAGGTAACTGTTGAGGACGTTATCTACAACATTCCGATACCCGAGATGTGCAATGGAATGACCAAGGAATCGATAAGCAGTTTTAATAAGGCGATATCTAAATATGACGGCGTAACAAAGATAAAGACCCACACAGGTCAGA
>JAZNZQ010000263.1:0-9022 GCA_045595035.1 Eubacteriales bacterium
AGTATCTGCGCGGGCGATATGATATCAAGAGAAAAGATCACCGAAAACAGTACGGTAAACAGACGTGCGGCGAGCACGCAAACAAGATACTTTGACATATTGGATATGTTTCTGAACACCGTCTCCGAATAATCAAGCGCCGAAAGCACGGACGATATGCCGTAATTTTGGGGTGACGCCCGTCGGATTATGACATCCGCATCCTTTTTTGCGGCAACCGTTCCGTAATCCTTCTCTATCGGAGTAACATCCTCTTTTGTCTGTCTTACGTTTCTGTTAAAAGCCCCGGGATAACATGTAAAGGATGCGTGTGCTTCCTTGAAAAATCCGATATCCATTACGCTCGATGCGACAACGGCAATCTTTTTTCCACTCTCAAGAAGCTCCGAAAAAAGTTTTTTCTTTTTCAATACGTCGTCGGTATAATAAACGGCTTTGACAAGAGAAGTATCGGAGAGTATCAGCTTAAGCTCGCTGTTTTCGGTCTTTCCTGCAAATATCACGTCGATACCACGCTCACAAAAAGATGCAAGCGTCTCTCTTGCACAAGAAATAACGGGATCGCAAAGCACAATAGCGCCGATATAGGTAAATTCATTTTGTACCGAAGAGATACGGCCGAGATTGTTATACGGGCTGTTTCGCTTGGCAACGATAAGTGTCCTTCTGCACTTTTCCTTTGCATCTTTTATAAATGAAAGTATCTCGAGGTGCTTCTGCTCGTCCATGGGGCGCGTCTCTTTTCCGCAAATATAGGAAATACAACGCGGCAGGAGAAGCTCGGCATCTCCTCTTACGTATACGGTAAACGCCTCTCCCTCTTTTACAAGAGCAGTATCAAAATTATATTTTGTCGCCGGAGCAAAGCCGACCGCCGCTCTTTTCTTTAAGATTTCGGCCTCGCTTATCTTCATCTTCCTTGCGTGTTCTGCAAGTGCTATATCATCGGCATTTCTTTCACACAGAGAAGAAGCCAGTCCCGCGCCGACGACAAGTCCGCTTGAAATAAGTGCGGATTCCAATAAAAGCTTTTCATCATCGCATAATAAACCATCTATCGAGACCTCTCCCGTGGTAAAAGCTCCCTCGTCAAATATAAGCAGCGTATCGACCTCGGGCATTTTTTCGATCTTTGAAATATTCTTTATTATTGCGTTATTTTTCTTTTCGTCTCCTATGAGCGCGGCGTTCATTACCGAGCAGGCAACGATTATACGGCCGAGCGCGGCAAGCATCTCGCTAACGGTAGATGAGGCAAGTGCAAGTCCGAGCATAAACGAATCAAAAAGGCCGCTCCTCATTCCGAATATCGAAAGTGGCAAGATAAGCACAAGCATAATAATGCTCCATGCCGTACAATATCTGCCAAGCTTTTCGAAAAACGAAAGCTCCTTATCGGGTGACAGTTCAAGCTCACCCATGATCCCATAGGTATACGTGTCCTCGCCTGTATCGACTGCTATTCCTCTCGCTTCACCCGCCGCAACGATAGCACCTGCAAAGACCATATTATGCTCGCCTGCGGCGGCAATATCTTCGTCGATTATTCTGGCATCTGCATCTTTTTTGCGAAGCTTTTGCCTTTTATCTTCATCGTATTCCGCAACGGCAAGAGAGGAAGAGCTAACAAGACGAATATCACACGGAGCAATATCGCCCGTTCGAAGAAGAATAACGTCTCCGCGCACAATATTCCGTATATCGGTAATATACAGCCGCCCGTCACGTATCACGCGTGCCTTTGGCATAGAGTAAAATGCGGCACACTCAAAGGTCTTCTCCGCCTTGATATAGGTGAGAAGGGTCAGAACTATGTTAGCAATCCAGGTAACGAATATAACGACCGAAAGTGCCTTATAGTTAAAGGTTGCCGCAACGATAGCTGATATAATTAAAAGATATGATGTAAGGTCTGATGCAAGATGAAACGCATAATTTTTGAGCGCAGAGGGAGAAGTGCGGTAAATATCGTTATCTCCGCACTTCTTATGCCGTATACGCACCGCCCTCTTTGAAAGTCCGGTAGCGGAGTTTGTATTCAGCATCTTTTCTATTTGCTCGGGTGTTTTGGCGCTCCATTTTGCAGTCATATCATCCACCGTTTATAAGCATTTTATATCAAGCTTGCCGTCCTTTACGTCAAGTGTGACTATGCCTATTTTTTCGTTGTAACGCGAAATGATCTCACGCGCAAGCTCATCCTCGATATGAGTCTGTATAAAGCGGCGCATATTGCGTGCTCCGAACTTATAAGAGAAGGAATTCTCGGCAATATAACTTACTGCGGCAGGGGTATATGAGAATCTCATATCCTTTTCAAGAAGCACTCCCGCAAGCTCATCGAGCATCGTGACTGCAATTCTTTCAAAATCGTTTTTATCAAGCGATCTGAAGGTTATTATCTCGTCAACTCGGTTCAAGAATTCGGGGCGCAGGAAGGATGCGAGCGCCTTCTCGGTCTTCTCATCATTCTTTGCCTTTGCATCGTTCGAAAAACCGACAAGAGATGCAGAGCTGTCCGAGCCCGCGTTGGTAGTCATTATAATAACCGTATTTTCAAAGTTGATCTGCTTACCGTGCGCGTCGGTTATACGTCCGTCATCAAGTATTTGGAGAAGAATGTTCATAACGTCGGGATGCGCCTTCTCGATCTCGTCAAAAAGTACGATAGAATAGGGCTTACGTCTTATCTTTTCGGTAAGCTGACCCGCTTCGTCATATCCGACGTATCCGGGAGGCGAGCCGATGATCCTCGACACCGAGTGCTTCTCCATAAACTCGGACATATCGAGGCGAATAAGGGTTTCCGGCGAATCAAAAAGCTCACCCGCAAGACGTTTTACAAGCTCGGTCTTTCCTACGCCTGTCGGTCCCGCAAATATAAACGATACCGGCTTTCGCTTGTAGGAGATGCCCGCTCTGTTTCTCTTTATCGCACGGGCGACCGCCGCGACCGCTTCGTCCTGGCCGATTATATGCTTCTTTATACGCTCCTCGAGCTTATCTATCTTTACAAATTCGTTTTCATTTATGCTTGTTGCCGATATACCTGTCCATATCTCGATAACGTTTGCAAGATCTTCGCTTGTAAGCGCCAAACGCTCGCACGTGGGAGTCAGTTCGTGAAGTCTCTCGCTGTATTTAAGCTCCTCGACCTTGATGTTTGCAAGGCGCTTGTATTTTTCCTCTGCCTGCTTATCGTCCGCGGGCTCTATCGCTTCACATACTTCCCTGTCATCCTTCAATCCAAGCAGCTTTTTGCGAAGCTCAAGACTCTCGTTTACAGCCGAGGATGAAAGCGACACAAAGGATGCCGCCTCATCTATTAGGTCTATCGCCTTATCGGGCAAAAATCTGTCGGTGATATAACGCTCGGAGAGCACGACCGCACGGCGAAGGATATCTTCGCTTATCTTTACGCCGTGATATTCCTCGTAATAGCGCTTTATTCCCTTGAGCATCTCGACACTGTCATCAACCGACGGCTCGTTTACCATAACGGGCTGGAATCTTCTCTCAAGCGCCGTATCCTTTTCTATATGCTTTCTGTACTCGTTGAGAGTGGTCGCACCTATGACCTGAACCTCTCCGCGGGAGAGCGCGGGCTTTAAAATGTTTGCCGCATTCATGCTTCCCTCGGCATCTCCCACACCGACAATGTTATGGACCTCGTCTATAACGAGAATTATATTTCCTGCCGCCTTGACCTCCTTGAGAAGGCCGAGTATCCTTGACTCGAACTGTCCTCTGAACTGCGTTCCCGCAACAAGTGCGGTAAGATCAAGCAGATATATTTCGTGATCACGAAGCTTGAAGGGCACCTTTCCCTCCACTATCCTCTGTGCAAGAGCTTCCGCTATCGCGGTCTTTCCGACGCCCGGCTCACCGATAAGGCAGGGATTGTTCTTCTGTCGGCGGCAAAGTATCTGAATGACTCGTGAGAGTTCTCTGTCGCGTCCGATTATTCTGTCAAGCTTACCGCTTGCTGCCTTTTCGGTCAGATTCTCGGCGTACATATCAAGGAATTTCCTTTTCGGCTCGCCCTTGTCTGCGTTTTTCTCCTTTTTAGCATCCTTTTTGGCGTTTTTATCTGCACCGAAAACTCCGCCTTCGCCGAATATTTTCGAAAAATCTATTGCGGGCGCTCTTGCATCGGTGCTGTCCGATTCTCCCTCAACAAGAGCGGTATCCTGCGACTCGCTTATCATATTCATAAGCTCGCTTTCCATATTCTCGAACTCTTCCTTGGGGATCCCCATGCTGTCAAGAACTCCGTCAAGCATGTTGTCTATGGGCATACCGAGCTCCTTTGCGCACTGAAGACAAACGCCCTCGCTCTTTTTTTCACCGTTTTCGAGCTTTGTAAAAAATACGACTGCCACTCGCTTGTGGCATCTTGAACACATTACCATTTTAGAGTACTACGATTCCTTTCGATCATTTTTTAACCCTGTTATTTCTTGCATATTCCACACAGTACATAGAAAAAGCAAGCACCGCGGTAGCAAGCATCACAATGCTTATTATGTCAATAAGATAAGGCATTGAGGATAGCTTCTCCCAGAATATTATTATAAAGAATATTGCGGCATAGAAAACGCACACCGCGAGCTTTCCGTATTTATTGCTGACAACTATAACGTCCTTCTTTTTAAATACAAAAAGTCCGCCGAATGCAATAAGAAGCTCCTTGAGTATGTAAAAGGCACAAAGCCACCAGGGAATGAGACTCTTTACCGTGAGGCAGATAAGCACTGTACACTGCATCAGCTTGTCGGCAAGTGGGTCAAGCACCTTTCCGAGATTGCTTATCCACTTAAACCGTCTTGCAAGAAAGCCGTCAACAACGTCGGTCGCACCCGCCAAAAGGAACACGAAAAGCGCCCATATAAGGTTGTCGGGATAGTCAAAAAAGAAAAGTCCGACAAAAACAAAGACGAGTATTATTCGAATGACCGACAAAACGTTGGGAATATATTTGAGTTTCATTTTCTTCACTTCCAAATCTTATTTTATACTATCTTCGAGTGGGATTATATTTATCAACGAAAAATCAGAAAAATACTTTAGGAGGATAGAGTTGTCGATTATATTTTCGTTGAATATCTCGGGTTTCACCGCGATTCCCGCTCGGATCACTATGACCGCGACTTCGCTGAACAAATATGCACATAACAAGGCAAAAACGGCACCCAATATAAAGCCCAAAAACTTATTCGCGTTCTTGAGCACCGGTAGCTTGAATACAATATCTATCAGCGCGGTGAGTATCGCCATCACTATAAGCGCAACAACAAATATCGAAAGATAAGCAAGTGCCTTTGAAAGGATAGCCGCTATAGGAGCCGCTATAGTTTGGGACATGTTCTCAAGAGTTTCGGCACTCGCGGCACCGAAAGAACCAAATGATTCGGCAAGGTGCGCGGTATCGACACTGAATCTTGAAAGCAGATCTGAGAACACCTCGGGCATATCGGAAAACAAGGTCTCAAGGTCAAACATCTCTCCCGATCTTTGTATCACGGGAGTTATGGTCTCAGCGACCTTCTCCGCAAAGCTCTCAAAAAAGTAGTGGTTATAGACTTCGGCAAGTGCATCATGGAAAAGGTGTGCCGCCGCAAAAGCGACCGCTATAGACAAGAGCTTCATAAGAGACTTAACGAATCCTTGCGAAACTCCCCTGTATATAGAAAAGACGATTATCGCAATGATTATGATATCAAACAAAAAGTTCATTCAAACACCTCGCAAAATTCAATTTATCTCTATATATTGAGTATAGCTTGCGTAACATAAGAGTGCCGTCTTGTCGTTTAGAATGATAAGATCCTTTGCGCCCGCAGCGATCCCGGTCACGGTCGTTTTTCCGTCATTTACCGATACCCTTTTTATCTCGGTATCCAAAAGCAGATAGACGTGATCGGATGATGAAAAGACCGAATTTATCTTTCCCGACACAGGTAGCTCTAAAGTTCTCTCACCCGCACTGTCAAACACCAAAAGGTAATTGTCCTTCTCGGCAGTATTTTTCGAGAGAAGCAACGCTGTCACACCGTCGCTGTGATCGGCACGGGAAAGTGAGAGATCGTCAAAATCATAGCTTGCTATCTCCTTGCGATCCTCATCAAAAAAGAATATCGACTTGTCGCAGAGCACCGTAAATCCCGCCCCCTCGGTGTGCTCGACCGAAATGGGGAACATTCCTGTCTTTTTAAGTGTAAAATACTCTTCGCCCGAGCCGATCTTACTTGCCGTGATCTCGGTATAAAAATCACCCGCCTCGGATTCGCACGAAATGATAAGTATCTCTTTTCCGTCCTCGCTCAGTGATATATCGGTTATATATTTATCCTTGCGGTTTTTTTCAATGCATTCAAAATCTTTATTGTAGATATATACCGTTGAGGTATACTCTCTGTCGCCCGAAACTATGGCATACACGCCTGCATCACTTATCTCGGCCTTACTTATCGGATGGTCAAGCTCCTCGGAATGTATCTTGGCAAACGAATTGTACAAGGAGTATCCGTTTCCGCCGAGATCGTACAAAAGCATATACTTTTCCGATACGGAAAAATGAGGCAATGAATAATGCAACTGTGATGAAAGTGTCTGCTTCCCTACCGAATTAAAGACGTATATATTGGAGCTGCCCGCAACAGACAGGCCTCGTCTGTACAGTGTAAAGCTCTGGTTTCTGTCGGTGTTGTAGGAAATACTTTTTTGCACGGTCAGCACACCGTCCGACTCAAAGACCGTGTTTATATCCTTCAAAAGAAATACAAAATTACTGTATGTTATGCTGTCACGGTGGACGGTGATACTAAACAGTACGAATATAATGAGAAGGATTATCGTTACGTATTTTGCAAATTTGTATCTGTACGCCACCGTAGAATAGTAGGCGTTTATCGGGGGCTCATTCTTTTCTTTTTCCTCGAGCGCATCCTCGCCCCAGGTATCGACCTTGATCTTTTTTTCTTTTTTCGGTGTCAGCACAAATGAGCCCTCCTTTCCTTATTTGTATACGACTTTATTTAGATAAAGTCCGCACGCAGGAGCGGTAGCCCCTGCATTTTTTCTGTCCTTTGATTCTATTATTCTGCTTATATCATCGGGAGATATACTTCCCTTTGCCACCTCAAGTAAAGTTCCCGCAATTATCCTTACCATATTGTAGAGAAATCCGTTTGCGGCAATTCTGATTGTTATAAGATCCCCATCGGAAGCAATGTCGCAATATTTGACCTCGCGCACTGTGGTTGCGACCGACGACCCCTGCGCCATAAAAGATGCAAAATCATGCTCGCCGACGATATTTTTTGCCGCCTCGTTCATCCTGTCGACGTAGTTTTCGGCAAGCCGTATCGGATAATGATACGCAAAGCCCGAAAGAAAGGGATTCTTCTCGGGTGCATTCCATATCTTGTACACGTATTCTTTATAAACGACATCGTATCTTGCGTGAAAGCCGTCATCAACAAGCGAAGCTCCCACGACCGAAATGCCGTCTGGCAGATGAGCACCAAGTGCGAGCGAAATGCGCTCCGTCGGTATGGCAAAGCTTATATCGTGTCCGTCCTTTGCAGTAAGTGTCGCATAAAACTCGTTTGCGTGCACGCCGCTGTCGGTCCTGCTGCAACCGGTGATGTCGCATTCGCATCCGTATACGGCACGCGCCGCCTCGCAAAGACATCCTTGAACCGTTATCTTATCCTTTTGCACTTGATATCCGCAAAAATCGCGGCCAACGTACATTATCTTCAGAAGTATCTTCATATATTTTGCCTCACATTGAAAAGCCGGGGGCGAAAATGTTGAGAAGCACGACTGCCGCTCCAAAGAGCACGAGGACAAAAAGCGCCGCGCCATCCTTTGGGGAATACTTGAGCTTTGTCATTCTCGTCCTCCCCTCTCCGCCGCGATAGCAACGGCATTCCATCGCCACCGCAAGCTCATCCGCACGCCTGAATGCCGATATGAACAGCGGTACAAGAACAGGAATTAGCGCCTTTGCGCGATTTATGAGATTTCCGTGAGAAAAATCGGCACCTCTTGCTTTTTGCGCGTTCATTATCTTATCGGTCTCCTCGACGAGCGTTGGAATAAATCTGAGCGCAATCGTCATCATCATCGCAAACTCGTGCACCGGCACCTTTATCTTCTTAAGCGGATCGAGAAGCTGCTCTATAGCATCTGTCAAGACTATCGGGGATGTCGTATAGGTAAGAAAGATGCCTGTTCCGATAATAAGAGAAACTATGCGAAGCATCATAAGCGACGCATTTATGAGCCCCTCTTTGTATATCTTTATAAAGCTCCAGGATATAAGCGGGTCGCCCTCACCCTTTGTCCAAAAGATGTTGATTATGACCGTGAAGATCATAATATAAAGTATCGGCTTTATTCCGCCGAGTATGATCTTTACGGGGATACGGCTTACCGCGACAAGAATGAATACCGATGCAAGAAGAAGAGCGAACGAGAATACGTTCTTGCACAAAAAGGTAACAACTATATAAAGTATAGCAAGTATTATCTTTGCTCTCGGGTCAAGTCGGTGAAGAATCGAGTCGCCCGCAAAATACTGTCCGAGTGTTATACTTTTCATCGTGCGCCTCCCTTTCCGAGATGCGCCGAAAGTATCTCAACGGCTCTCTCGACGGTATATGCACTGCCATCTATATCGCATCCAAGCTTTTTAAGAAGGGCAAAGACCCGCGCCACTTGCGGAATATCAAGTCCGACCGAAACAAGCTCCTCGGGGTGGGAGAATACCGTCTCGGGATCGCCTTGCATAAATACCTTCGAATCGTTCATAACTATAAGCTCATCGCAGTATTTTGCCATATCCTCCATACTGTGGCTTACGATTATTACAGACGAGCCGGTATCGTCGCGGTATTTTTTGATTCCCGCAAGAATGCCCTCTCTGCCTGCAGGGTCGAGTCCTGCCGCCGGCTCATCGAGAAGAAGCACCTCGGGCTGCATTGCAATGATACCCGCAATTGCAACTCTCCGC
>JAZNZQ010000264.1:0-10667 GCA_045595035.1 Eubacteriales bacterium
TCACAGAACGACATGGCTACGATCCGACTTAAACGAGTATATAACAGGCAGCGTGAAGCGTTATGCCGAGCAGAATATTAAAAGGGAGATACGCCTGTCCGATATCGCAAGGGAGCTGAATTTCAGTCTCACCTATGTGAGCATCACCTTCAAGCGTGAGATGGGGATGACCTTTCGCGATTATCTTAAAAAGATACGGCTCGAGAGAGCGTGCAGATATTTACGTACGACCGAGATGACCGTCGCTGAGATAGCGGAGAGCGTGGGATATTCCGATGCGGCATTTTTCTTTAAGATCTTTAAAAAGGAGCTTGGCGTGACTCCGGGAGAATACAGAAAGATATAAAAACAGATGAGGCGTTGCCGCCTCATCTGTTTTACTTGATCTCGGAGAGAGATTCGATTATTTTTGCCGCTTGCGCGCGGTTTATGGTAGCGTTTGCGGAAATGTTTCCTGCTCCCGTTCCCTTGAATATGCCAAGCGATGAGAGCGAATAGAGAGCGCCTCTTGCCCAGGCGGGGACGTCGTTTATATCCGAGAAGGTGGGGAGCACGGTGGGAGTTGCCGCATCAAGGATGTTGTTTATCATAACCGCCGCTTCGGCACGTGTGATAGTGCTGTTGGGATTAAAGAATATTCCCGACGAGGTATAGCTTCCGTGGATATATCCGCGCGAGAGCGCTTCTGTAACGTAGCCCTTCAGCTCTGTCGGGATGTCCTCGTCATCGGTGAAAATGGTAGCATCGCCTGCACTGAGAGCATTGATGCCGCGCGCCTTCATCACCATAGCAAGAAATTCGGCTCTGCTTACTTCCGTATCGGGAGAAAAATACGCTTGACCGCCGACTACTTTAGAGTTCATTATTCCTTTTTGCACGGCAGATGCCGCCGCGCCTTCCGCCCAATGTCCCTTCATGTCCGCAAAAGTGAGCGAGGCAGCGCTTTTGTTTATTTTGATATTGACCGTTGTTATATCCGAATAATTTCCGTATCTGTCGTGTACGGTGTACGAAAAACTGTCTTTGCCCGAAAAGCCCGCATTGGGAGTATACCTGTAGTCGCCGCTGTGGCTGTTATCAAGTGACAGACTTCCGTTCTTTGGGGGCGTGATTATTTCATAGGAGAGGGGATCGTTTTCGGGATCATATGCCGAAAGAGTGCCGAAATAAGAGATATCTTTCGATGTCTTTACGCTGAGCGACGAGTCGTTTGCAAGCCCTGTTGTGGGCGCGAAATTGACCGATTCAAGCACAAATACAGAGCACACTATCTCGTGGGCGCCGTGATTGGAGTAAAATGAAAAGCTGCTCTCACGTACATCACTGCTTGCGGGGACGAATTTCATTGCCGATATATTCTTTCTGTCTATCGTGTCTCCCGCTTCAAGCTTTTTGTCTCCGAGAAAAAGTGTGCCGTCCGTGGGAAGAGGGAGGGAGCTAAGTGTGATCTTTCCGACTCGGGCAACACCGAGCGCCTGCTCAAAATCTCGCGGTGAGAAGGTTATGTCGCTGTAAAGAAGTCCTGATTTCAGCATTCGGATGTCTTTGGCGAGTATCTCTACTCCGCGGGATATCGGGGCGGGAGATGCGGCTGATGCCGAGCAGAGGAAGATTGCAAGAAGGAGTACGACGGATGATATTTTCGCAACTGTTTTTAAGGTGATCTTTTTCATATTTATCCTTTCTTCGTTTAAAAATGGATTTGTAAAAATAGTTATCCCACAAAAAATGTAAATTATACGTGTCGGCGGCTTTCTTGTGCTTGATATTTTGGCACATAAATGGTATAATATATTTTATATAAGTAATAAAAAGGGAGATATGTTGTTTTGAAGAGGTTTTTTGCCAAAATTACGGAATTTGTTCCGATATGGAGCATGTGTGTTGCGGCTGTTGCGCTTATTTGTGCTATCATCCATATCGTTTCCTGTCTCTCTCCCGCTTTTGCCGATTTTTTCAATGAAAATATAAGCTCGTGCTTTCGTGCGGCCCTTTCCTATATTACCGGCTGGCTTCCGTTTTCGGTCGCAGAGGGGATAATAATGTTTTTGCCCGCGCTCGTTGCCATACTTATAATACTAAGTGTAAAGTATGCAAGCGATTCGTGGAAGAGCGTTATAAGATATACGTCATCTCTTTTTACGGTGGTATTGCTTTTTTACGTCTTCTTCGTTTTTGGATTTGCCACGGCATATCAGGGCTCGACCATAGAGGATAAGCTCGGACTTGTACGCAAGGATGTGAGTGCGCCCGAGCTTGAGCAGACCGCTCGGCATCTTTTGGAAAAAGCGAGCGAAGAGCTTGAGGATATTTATTTTGTTTACGGTGACGCATCGGTCATGCCGTACTCGCTTGATGAAATGGAGAAAAAGATACTTGATGCATATGAAAAGGTGTGCGACAAGTATTCCTTTGTACAGCGCCTTCGCAGTAATATGAAGCCGATAATTTTAAGCGAGCCGATGACATATACGCACATTTCGGGCGTATATTCATATTTTACCGGAGAGGCGAATCTGAATACGAATTTCCCGGATTATACATTGCCGTATACGGCGGCGCATGAGTTTTCGCACCAGCGCGGTATCGCACGCGAGGACGAAGCGAATTTTATGGCGCTTTTGGTATGCATTGAATCGGATGACCCGTATATACGGTACAGCGGATATCTCAACGTGTATGAATATGTTGCATCTGCACTCTATTCCGCAGATCCCGACAGATATTTTGATCTTCTGTCGACTATGGATATGCGTATAAGGTGCGAGCTTGCTTCATACAGCGAGTTTTTTGACAAGTACAGGGATACGGTCGTATCCGATGTAAGCGGTGTAATAAATGACACTTATCTCAAACTTCAAGGTACAGAGGGTACTCGCAGCTACGGAAGGGTAGTAGACCTTGCGGTAGCTTATTTCAAAAAATAAAAGGAGGACAAGGACGTGGCGGAAAAGAATAAGGTTATATCATTTACGGCGATCTCTCTTGCCGTGTGCGTTCTGCTAGGCGCCGTCTTTGTCATGGGCGTTCAGGCGGACGATGAGGAGTTTTATTTTCCCTCGCTTTACTGTAATGACGAGGTGTGGTACAAGGAGGATCTGTTTCCGCTTGATCTGTATTATCAAACCTATTATGTTCCCGCATCGCTATTTTCATATTTTGACGGAGTGACGGTCACTCCAAACGAGCGTTTCGGAACCTTGCTCATATCGTATACAACTGAAAATACGAGATTTATATCCTTCAACACGAACACCGACCTCGCATTGAGCGACGGTATGGAAGAGTTTTATGCTATGACCTATACGAAGGATGGCGAGCGATACGTTCCCGCAGAGCTTGTGTGCAGAACATTGGGCTTTACCTTTGAATATACCGTGAGCAACAGCTTTTCGGTTACTGCAATGCGTATATGTGACGGCGAAGAGAACAAAGATTTTAGTGAGCTTGTCGCACTTTATGCACGCGGAGACGGGGACGATACGACAAGCGATCCCGAAACAACAAAAGAGCCGATAATAGATCCACCGACTCCCGTTGATACAAAAATTGCGTACATTACTTTTGACAGCTTTTCGGGAGCATCTGTTGATGAACTGCTTTCTGTTTTGCGAAATCACAATGCAAAGGCGACCTTCTTTATGTGTAACGATGAGCTTCGGGATCACGAGGATGATGTTATAAAGATGATCGCCGCGGGACATTCTGTCGGGCTTGCTTTTGATACGTCGGGCTATGAAGCCGACTGTATAAATGCTTTTTGGACACAGAACGAGATCCTTGTCCGTCTTATAAAGCACGAAAGCCGTTTCGTGAGAATATACGGTGAAAACACGGACGCCGAGATAAAAAAAGCGGAGAATAGTGAGTATGTCGTGTGGGGCTGGGACGTCTCGTTTGAGGATACGGATGTTGCGTTTTCAGAACTTGAGAGAGTCGCGGCCGAAAATGAAAGGTTGACACTCAGATTCCGCGCCGACAAGAATGCTCCCGAGCTGCTTGATGCGGCTCTGTCACACATGGAAAATATGAGATTCGGTACGAGAACCGTAAATGACGCCACGGCGCGTACAAAGTAAAGTAAGGATGGTGAATTCTTTTGGAAAAGAAGAAGATTCTTATTGTTGAAGATGAGAAAAACATAAGCCAGATACTCGCGTTCAATATAATGAAGGCGGGATATGCGTATGATGTTGCATATGACGGTGAGAAGGGGCTTTCAAAGGCGCTGTCGGGGAATTTCGACCTGATCCTTCTTGACCTTATGCTTCCTAAAATGAACGGGTTTGAGGTGTGCGCCGCAGTAAGAAAGAAGCTCGGCACCCCGATAATAATGGTCACCGCACGCGAAGAGGAGAAGGACAAGATACTCGGACTCGAGACGGGAGCCGACGATTACGTTACCAAGCCCTTTGCAATAAACGAGCTTCTTTCCCGCATAAAGGCAAATATACGCCGCGCCTCGGGAGAATTTGTTCGTGCGGATGCCGAGGTGAGCGCTCCGGAAGGGAAAAAGATAGAGCTCAGAGAGATAGTAATAGATACAGAGCGTTATTCGGTGGCAAAAAACGGAGTCGCAATAGAGCTTTCCAAAAAGGAATATGACCTTTTGGTCTTTCTTTCATCGAATCTCGGCAAGCCCTATTCGCGCGAGGAGCTTCTTGAGAACGTATGGGGCTATGAGGGCTTTTACGGAGATATACGTACGGTCGACGTAACGGTTTCGCGTTTGCGTGAAAAGCTTGAGGACAACCCCTCGAAGCCCGAATATCTTCTCACCAAGCGCGGTGTGGGATACTATATTTCTTAAAGGAATTACGGTGTTATGTACAAAAGTCTGTATTTCAAGATAATTCTTATTCTCGTTATATTCATCATCATAGTTATGAGCGTTGTCGGTACTGTTCTTTTGAATAGCATCAGCTCCTATTATGCAGAAGAATTTATAACACAGATGGACAAGAATTTTGCTCCCGATACTCAGTTATACGGGGCGCTTGTTTCTGCGCTGTCGTCCGAAGAATATTGGGTCGAACAGAAGGCGTTTTTGAATTCATACAGCAACCTGCTCGGTATAGATGATTATCGGAATTACTATATTCTCGATATGAACGGTGAGCTTCTTGACGGTTCGGACAGTGAGCTTGGGGCGGGACTTCAAAAGACGCCTAATATGCTTTCGGCAATGAACGGCAAGACAGAAAATTCGGGCATTTTTTCGTCGGAGTATGCCGATTACGCAGTTTATCTTTCCTCGGGAGAACGCGAATGTATAATATACATAAAGGATTCTCAGGACGAGATGCAAAAGTTCAGTTGGATAATGTTCTCGATCATCCTCCAGACCCTGTTTATCGGTCTTGTGATCGCATTTATTCTTGCATTCTTTTTGTCAAAAGCGATAACCTCCCCGATACAGAATCTTACAAAAGGCGCACAGCTTGTCGCCGCGGGTGAGTTTTCGCATCAGATAGACGTACATTCTAAGGACGAGATAGGTACGCTTACCGATACCTTCAATCACATGAAGAACGTGCTTAAAAACACTATCGAAGAGGTGTCGGGCGAGAGAAGAAAGCTTGAAACGGTATTCTCGCATCTGAAGGACGGAGTTATAGTTTTCTCGGACGAGGGAAAGGTCATCAACATAAACGAAAGTGCAAAGACCTTACTGCTTGGAAAATATGATGAAAATTTCAATATGCTGACTTTGCTCGACGTGCTCTCGATCAAATACGAGGATGAGTCGGGCGAGGATGACGGAGTTATACACGATATCGTCTTTGAAAACAGAGTTTTTGACGTCAACTTCGGCAATATACGCTATATGGATGACAACAAGCTTCACGACGGTATAATTGCGGTAATTCAGGATATAACGAACAGATACGAGCTTGATAAATCGCGCCGTGAATTTGTTGCAAACGTATCGCATGAGCTGAGAACTCCGCTTACGTCCATCAAGGGCGCGTGTGAGACGATATATGAGAATCCCGATATGCCCGATGAAATGAAGAACAGCTTCCTTACGATGGCGATAGAGGAGAGCGATCGAATGACTCACATCGTGCGCGATCTTCTTGTGCTTTCCCGCCTTGATAATAACAGGACGCAATGGAACGTTTCGGAATTCGATATGGGTGCGGCGCTTCTTCACGTTTGCACGGTGATGCAGGTGGAGGCATCTATACGAAAGCACGAGTTTTTTTTTGATAACGATCCGATGCATCTGCAGGTGCGTGCCGATAAGGAAAGAATAGAACAGGTCATAATAAATATTATCTCGAACGCCTTCAAGTATACGCCCGATGAAGGAAAGGTAAGCGTGCGTATGGAGGATGCGGGCGACCATGTTCACGTAAAGGTGCGCGACAACGGTATCGGAGTTCCCAAAGAGGATATCCCTCGTCTGTTTGAGCGTTTCTATCGTGTGGAAAAGGCGCGCACTTCCGATACGGGAGGAACGGGTCTCGGTCTTGCCATAGCTAAAGAGATAGTGGAAGCGCACGGCGGAACGATAACGATAAAGAGCAAGCAAAACGTAGGAACAGAGGTAACTATCATTCTTCCCAAGATGACAAAGCTTCAGAGCAATTCTTAAAAAGGAGGTGTTTGCAATATGAAAAGAGCAATAAGCGTGCTTGAGTTTTTCAAAAGCATTCTCTTGTCTGTGCTTATAGTAAGTATGGTAGTGCTTGCATCTGTCTATATTGCAAGCACACAAAGCGAAAGACTTGATTTTGGTAAAGATATCGTTTTTGACAGACTTTTTGATGTTAAAGATAACGAATCCGGATTTAATTCCGCACACATATTGCCCGAGATCATAGGGATCAAAAAGAACGGAGACGGGGCGCGGGCAATGATCGCCAACAGCGGATATCTCTCTGATATGTATGAGATGGTAATGCCGTATCTTACCGATATGTTCGGTGAAAACGGTATATGTAATAAGATAGATGGTGAAGACGGGGAGGCGCTTTGGCGCGAGTGTATAAGCTCGGATGATTACGTTTACGTCAGATATCACACGCAATACCCCGCATCGGTTTTGTACGCTCACTGCAAGAACGCAGACGATAATGATGTGTACAGACTTCAAGAGAGCGCACCCGGTTATGTGTATGAGCTTTTTATATCCGAAAGTGGGCTTGTTACGAGGGATAAAGACGGAAATGTAATGAAATTTACCGTTAACGGTGATAACGCTCCCGAGCTGCCCGATCTTGACCGATATATGACACGCTTGAAGGAGTTTTCCTTTGCCATCGAAAACGATGCGTATACTTCTGTCTATTACGGCACTCCGATATTTAACGATAGCATAACGGTTAGAAAAGCAATCGTTGATAATCCGGTGCTTAGCGAATTCGGGAATGTCACAGGTGAAAAGTTCAGAGAATTGATGCGCAACTTTGATTTTAACCCCGACAAGCTGAACAGCTACGTTGATACCGAAGACAAGAACGCCTCAATGTTCGTGGAATCCCACGGGGTGCTTAAAATGTCCACACACAGACTCGAATATACCGCTTCTGCGGACGGTGGAATATCTGTGTTCGAGCTTTTGAATTATCAGGCCGGCTCATCGGGGTATGACCCGTATGACTATTTGAGGGCCGCAGAGCGTTTTGCCGATGCATTAAAAGAGATAAGTTCTCTGTCGTTCGGCGGCGATGCCGTACTCGGTATATCGTATATCGGATATATTGACGGAGCGCTTGTTGTGGAATACTCGTACTATTTTGATAATCTGCAGATGAAATACGGAGAAGACGGTATTGCATTCAGATTTGAGATAAAGGACGGCATATTCACGCATATTGTCATAAATCCGCTTTCTGTGAGTTATTCCGGAGCGGGCTCGCGAAGCTTTTCGCAGGATATTGTGCTTGCGCTTTGCATAAAAGAGCTTGAAGACGCATCTCCCGAGAGCATCAACATGAGAATGAAATATTCGGTACACGATGCGACCGGCGCTGAAGTCGGCGCGGAATGGGAGATAATAAAATAAACTATCTTGAAAGAGGGAGGGAAGAGCATGGATCTTAAAAGAGTAAAGACCGTTATGATAATTATTCTTATTGCCATAAATGCGTTTTTTGCATATAACATCGTGTCAGATCATTATGAGCAAAATTACATAGATGAAACGACGGTCGTAAATGCTATAGAGATCCTTTCCCGTGATGGGATAAACGTAGACTTCGAGAGCTTCCCTAAGAAAAGGATATCCCTCCCGATATATGAGAGCCGCTTTTTTGATTCGTATAACGAGAACGTTGTTTCGCTTCTGTCGGGAAGCGCCGTAGAAAGGACGTTTTCACTGCCGGGCGGTATGCGCTTCGTCTCCCAAAACGGAGATACTGTGGAGATATCGGGCCGCTTCGGCGTTGTGTTCCTGTCTTGCAATGCGGACAGATATATGGCATATTCCAAGATCATTGACGATGCACTTTCGTCAAACGGATCCGCTGTAAGCTCTGCCGTGCTTGAAGATATAAAGCAAAAGCTTGTTTCGGATGTGTCTGCCTCTGTCGGTTATGCTAAAATGGGGGCGGAGTGCGTGTCTGTTCATTATGACCCTGCAAGCGAATACCACGTAGCGGTATTTTCGCAGACTATGGATGGCGTGCAGATACACGGTCATGATATGTTTTGCGTGATAGAGGGCGAAAATCTTCTGTATATGGAAGGACTTTGGAGCTTTTTGCCGACAGATGAAAAATATTCTTCACAACTTACAGACCAGATAAATATACTGTTTATGGAAAAGAAAAGGTTGGAAGACGAGAGTAAAGAGCTTGAGGAGAACGATGCTTTTGACATCGAACGGGAAAGCGTGAGAATAGAGAGTATCGATAACGTCTATTGTACGTATTTGAACGAGGACAGAATGGGACTGTATTTTATTCCCGCATGGCGCATTACCTACGATGACGGCACAGAATCGGTCTACGATGCACAAAGCGGAACGAGATATGTCAAAAACGCTGCTAACTAATTTTAAAAATAATAAAAATCTCTTCCATTTTGGCAAATTATGTGATACAATATTAAGAGATAGTGGTTTTTGTAAGTAAAAAACAGATTTAAGGAGTATGACATGGAGCAGATCGTAATCAACGGCGGCAATAAACTGTTCGGCAATGTTGAGATAAGCGGTATGAAAAATGCCGCGCTTCCGATAATTATAGCAAGCATACTCACCGAAGACGTTTGCGTTATAGAGAATCTTCCTTGCATCAGCGACGTCACTCTTTCTCTTGAGATACTTCGAGAGATGGGCGCGAAGATAAAGATGCTCGCGAAGAATACTGTGGAAATAGATACACGTCATCTTGAGGGCGGAAAGTCCCCCTATGACCTCGTAAGCAGAATGAGGGGCTCGACATACCTTATAGGCGCTGAGCTTGGACGCTTTGGTCGTGCTAAGGTCGGCTGGCCGGGCGGATGCGACTTCGGAGAGAGACCTATAGATCAGCATATAAAGGGATTTTCGGCACTCGGCGCGAAGGTAAACGTTGAAAACGGATACATTTACGCGGATGCGGCAGAGGGACTTGTCGGAAACCAGATATATTTTGACGTCGTGACGGTCGGTGCGACGATCAATATAATGCTCGCGGCAGTAAAGGCCGAGGGAACAACAATAATCGATAACGCGGCACGCGAGCCGCACATCGTTGACCTTGCAAACTTCTTTAATACCTGCGGCGCGAAGATATCGGGCGCGGGTACAAGTGTTATAAAGATAAAGGGCGTAAAGGAGCTTCACGGCTGTACTTACGCAATAATTCCCGATATGATAGAGGCGGGCACATTTATGACCGCGGTAGCCGCGACCGGTGGCAGCGTGCGTATAACCAATGTTATTCCCAAGCATCTTGAGATAATCTCGGCAAAGCTTGTCGAGATGGGTGTCAACGTCGAGGAATTTGACGATGCTATCATCGTAAAACGCGACGGAGATATAAACGGCGTTGCGGTAAAGACCCTTCCGTATCCCGGTTTTCCCACCGATATGCATCCGCAGATGAGCGCACTCTTCTGCTTTGCAAACGGTCAGGGAAGTGTGTCCGAGGGTATCTGGGAGAATCGCTTCAGATACGTTGACGAGCTCAGAAGAATGGGAGCGCAGATAAACGTCGAGGGAAAGACCGCGATCATCACGGGCGGCAATCCCATGACCGGCGCACCTGTAAAGGCGACCGACCTTCGTGCGGGCGCCGCGATGATAATAGCCGGTCTTGCCGCAAAGGGCACGACCGAGATAGGCAATATCGGCTCGATAGAGCGCGGATACGATAACGTCGTGGAAAAATTCACCTCACTCGGCGCGGATATCAAAAAGCGATACATCCCCGATGACATAGAAATTAAAAAAGCAAACTGAATACAAAAAGAAGTTGCATAACTTTGTTGTGCAACTTCTTTTTTTGCATATTAAACAGGATTTTATAACTGTCAAAACCTATACTTTTTGACAGTAGACACTTAGAAGGCGAAAAAAGAATATTTTTTGACATTTTGACAAAAAAATCTAAAAACCTATTAAAAAACGTACATTTTTATGCTATACTTATCTCAAATTTCAACTGTCATAAAAGTATAGGTTTATGACAGTAACGGGAGGTAGTATTTTAATGAAAAATAAGCTGTTAATT